>CAYQQE010000100.1:0-1550 GCA_964419915.1 Candidatus Woesearchaeota archaeon | reverse complement strand
AAAGGAAATCTATCAAACAAATATTCACAACAATCTTCAAAAACCCATTCTAATCCATCTTCAATCCTATCTAACAAACTATAATCTCTTATTATATTTATCCTTTCTGCAATCACTGAAATTTTTACTTCACCTTCCTGTAAACCTCTCCAAATAAAGTATTACTAGTAACACCTAAGATAAAACCACTGATAGCCATAGCAACAAAAATCCCAACAAAGGGTATTAGACTAACAACAAAACTTCCAATACCAATTAGAATACCATAAAACAACAAGAATAAAACAACTTTTAAATATTCTAAATTAAAACTCTTCCTAAAAACCTTTCTGCAACTAAAAGCATCTCTGAATCTCCATTTCTCTACATAACTCATCATAGCCATTGGTATGATATAAAGAACAAATAAAAATAGCAAGAGAACAGAAATAAGAACAGTCAAATCAATACCAACCAACAAATTTACAAGTTCTTCTGGTTCATTAATAGAAAATATACTTAAAATTAATCCACCAATAAATATCAATCCCAGGATGATAACAGGCAATAAATAAATGATCATAATAACCACTCCAATCAAACCCTTAACAAAATTATCTAATCTCCATTCAGGTAATCCGAATTTCTTTTTCATACTACTTTTTGCACATTCCAAACTATAACCCCTAACAAATAACCCAGTTACCAAATTCAAAAAAGGCACAATCAATAACAAAACACCAATTAAGAACTTATTCAAATCAGTAAACGGTCTTTTAACAGCCTTTTCATATTCCATAGTATCACTAATTTTTATATATTTTTAAAGCTTCCTATTTAAAACATTCTTTCACCAATATAGATTTATTCAAAATAAGACAAGAAAATTTGCTTCTAACCTCTCTCGCATAACCTATTATTAAAGAAACACTAAAAACATCTTTTTTCAATTCTTTTATTAATTCCATTGCAGGTATAAAATCAGCATCTCCAGAAAAAATTATTGCAATATCATATTCATTTTTTATTGCACCTGTAATCATATCAATCGCCATTTTAACATCTACACCTTTCTCTTTCTTCTTAATATGTCCAATACAATCAGAACAATTAGATTTTACAATTGGCTTACAATCCTTACATAATTCTAATGTATTAAGTATATCATGTTTTTCTTTTACATGTTCTTTAGTAGAATGTGATTGTAATTTTCTTAGATATACTTTCATACCTTCTTTTTCTAAAGATTTCATATATGATAGATGAGAATAATACCTTGATTGTCCATCTCTGATATCAGGTAACGAATTATAATAATATGTATCCTTAATTTTACATTTAAAATGTTTACTAATAAAAGAAATTAATTTTTTAAAAGATAAATCACCCGGTTTTAAATACATATTTCTAAGATTATGATATAAATTGTTTCCATCAATAAACAAAACAGCGTTTTTCATTATTTACTAAAAAGAACCTCTTTTTCAAAAAATAAAAACCCAGCATTCCCCTACAAAATAAGGTCATACTGGGGACTTCATAATATATTGTATAACAACAACATATTTAAA
>CAYQQE010000099.1:0-1558 GCA_964419915.1 Candidatus Woesearchaeota archaeon | reverse complement strand
TTTATCATAATGTACTTCACAAATACTACTTCCACATATCTTACAAGTAAACTTTGCTATTGAATTACAATATATACATTTTCTTAATAGTTCCATTTTTTACTAAAAAAACAAAACACATTTAAATATCTTTTCCTAAATTTTTGTTATGAAAATAGTCCAAACAAGAGACGGTTCTTTTACTTGTTTTTCAGAAGAATACAAAGAACTTTATCATGCAAGAAATGGTGCTCTAGAAGAGGCTTTCAAAAAATACATAGAACCTTGCGAAATTAAAGATAATTATAAAATCTTAGATATCGGCTTTGGTCTTGGTTATAATTCAGCAGCAGCCTTACACAGATTCAAAAATCTAAAAATAATTGCTCTAGAAAAAGATAGAAAAATATTAAATCAAATCCTTAAAATGAAAGTTCCTTCTTATTTTGAAGAAGTTTTTGAAATCATAAAAAAAGTCTCCCAAACTTTAGAATATAAAAACCATTCAGAAATAAAAATAATTTTAGGAGATGCATCTAAAACAATAACAACAATAAATGAAAAATTTGATGCTGTATTCCTAGATCCATTCAATTTCAAAACCAACAAAGAATTATGGTCCTTATCTTTCTTAAAAGAAATTAAAAAAAGAATGAAACCAGACGCTATCTTAAGTACCTATTCTAGTGCAGCACCTGTAAGAAAAACACTATTAGAAGCAGGATTTAATATTAAAAATGGTCCAAAAGTTGGTTCTTATTGCACATTAGTTAGTATTAACTTACCATTTAAACTTCTAGAAAAAGATCAAAAAATAGTAAATGTTTTTGGTGAAGTTATTCTATAGCTTTTACTGCTTCTCCTACCCTATAAATCAGATTACGTAATTCATTATATTTGTTCCTACATTCAGAACATTCAAGAATATGGTCTATAAAACAACAATATATATCATGTTCATTTTCAAATCCAACTAAATTAATAATATCGCTTCCTTCTATTAACTTAAGTAAACTGACATCTGTAAACCTTATATCAGTCTTACAAATATAACTCCCTGATTCATCTATCATTTTTCTCTTCTTTATTTCTTTTAATTAATATTTTCACCCATTTCCCTAATTAATTTCTTAAATTTTGCCCTTGATAATGCTCCTAGTGCTATATCTACTCCCAATTGATCAACAAAGTAATTCCTACAATCCCCACATTCTTCAATATGACCCAAAAGAAAATCATCAATAGTTACACAGTTTTCTCCAAATTCTCTTAAAACCTCTCTTCCTTCATCAGATAGTTCTTTAGTTTTAAAAAGCTCCATATAAACTGTTAATTTAGTACCAGTTACTCTTCCATCACATCCGCAAGTATATCCACCATTATCTATCATCTTTTTCTTCCCTATTCTTTTCTTTAGCCTTAACTAATTCCATATTAGCTCTTTTCCTTAAATCTTCCAAAGTTTCACCATTTTGATATTCAGCAAATCCAATATGCAAACCAACACTCACCCTTTCAATATCTCCACTTAAAGTATATTCTCCTGGAATATCAAATTCTAATTCTCCTTTTAACCTAT
>CAYQQE010000098.1:0-1598 GCA_964419915.1 Candidatus Woesearchaeota archaeon | reverse complement strand
TTGCTTTTCTCTCACCACTAGCTAAAACCAATAATTCTTTAGCTTTCATTATCAAATCAACACCCATTGAAAAAGCATATTTAGGAACATCATCTAAATTTTCAAAATAACCATCCTCAACAGCCTTATTTCTTGTTGATATATCTAATTTTACTAATAACATTTCAGTATCATATTCTCCATTACCTAATTCAAATGGAATCCCAGCTTCATGAAAACCAATATGTCCATCAACGCCAACACCTAAAATTTGTAGATCAATACCACCAGCATTTTTTATTTTTGAAATATAACTGTCTAAAGCATTCCTTACCTCTTTTAAATTCAAAATTTTTGTTCTTCTAGAAATAACTATTGCTTGTCCTTTTCCATCTTCACCTTCTTTATAATAATTTAAATCATCTCTTAATATAATTTCTAATTCTCTAGTCTCTATTCCACCAGTAAGTTCATTACTAAACAACATTTCAGGAAAATAAGTTTCCTTAGGTCTTTTATTTAATCTACCAAATAAATTATCCTCCATAAACTGTCTATAAGATTCCTTATGCCCTTTCTCTAAACCAATATATTCATCCAAATTAAAAGTAATCACATTCTCAAAACTTATCTCATTTTCATTCTCTGCTTTAACTAATAGATCATACAAGCCTTCAACACTTCCGCCAGTAGCTAAACCCAAAACAAAATATGGTTTTTCATTACTCGGTTTAAATTCTTTTAAAGCTCTAATAACCTTCTCAGCAGCTCTTTTACTCATACCTTCATAACCATCCTCAACTAAGACTTCTAAATCTGACATTTTAATTCTCCTCTTTAACCTCCAAAAACCACTTTATCATATTTTTTCCCGTCAAACATATTTATTGTACAATTCAAAAAATATTCAGAAGCACCTCTTCTTACAATCTCGTCCAAAGAATTTTTCATTTGTCGTTGTGATCTCCCTTCACCAACATATTCTTTAATTCCCTCTAATTTTCTTTCTAAATAGATATTATCACAATCCACTTCAGCTTTAATACCATAATCAATTTTTCTTCCTTCTTCAAAATCCATCCACACCGGATAAATCAAAAAACTTTTAATATTACAAACCTCTTCTTCTTCTGAACTCCACATTATTCCTGTAGTAGCTTGAATACCACAATACAAACCATATTCATATGCAGCCTTATGATCCATATGAAAATCATATTCATTAGGAAGAAAAACCCTAGTAACTTTTAATTCTCTTAATTTTTCTATTATTCCACGTTGAACTTCTCTTTCCTCAACTTTTTTCTCTAATTCAGAATCAGGATACCCAAATATAATGATATGTTCTGCATCAACACCAACCTTTTCATAAGCTTTAACAGTTTCTCCTTTCCTAGTCTCAACAATCTTATTCTTTCCATTAAAGTCATTTTCATTTTTACTTGTATAACCCATGCTACCATCAGTCAATATTAAAACATAAACTTCTCCTCCAATTTCCTTTAATGCTTGTATAGTAATTCCACAACCAAACAATGCATCATCATCATGAGGGCTAACTATAACAACAACTTCCTTATTCCATTTAGGAAACCACACCTCTATATCTCTGCAATATT
>CAYQQE010000097.1:0-1602 GCA_964419915.1 Candidatus Woesearchaeota archaeon | reverse complement strand
TCTAAAGATAAAAAATTAATAAAAAATTAATAATTCAATATTTATTAAAAGGTCTATGAATTTCATCCCAAAGTTGGCTACGTCTATTTATGTCTCCAAACTGTTGTTCTAAAGGACACAAAGACATATCTATACTATCTACAAATATATCATCTAAAGAAGATAAGTTAGAACTTTCAAAAGTAGATTTTGGTACATCATGAAAAAAAGTAACTGCAAGTTTTACATCTCTAAAATGTTTTTCATATGTTTCAATAAGATCTGCAACTTTTGTTCTAGTATAGTTGTCTCTGTTCCACCAAATAGGGTTAAGATAAGCACGAGTATCATAACTTGAATGACTCGCATTTGTTAATCTAACTTTTGATAATCTTTTAATAAGTTTCATTACGTTTTCAAAATCTTCTGCATTCTCCCCTTCACCTATTCCTAGAGAGGGTTGTTCGAAAAACTCATCTGAAAACACCTTTAATTGTTTACCTTTATTACTTTCACATCCACGTTCTTTCTTAGTGCCCCTTCCAATAAGAGTCATGCTTCTTTCATATGGAATAATAATTAATCGATATGGTTTTCCTACATTATCTTTAAATGTGATCCAATAAGGATCATGACCATAGGTATCTGATAAATCAATTGCTTTTAACTCTTCTGAAGTTAAATTAAATACACTTATATCCTTATAAACTTCTTGACATGTTTTTTCCATTTTAATATTTACCTCCAAGTAATAAAATAGATTGATAATTATGAATATAAATCTATGTTGTCATAAAATAACAACATTTATATAGTAACTAGTACTAATCTTCATTATGGAAAAAGAACTAAAAGAATTCGGATTAAATGAAAAAGAATCATCAATATACTTACAATTACTAAAAGAAAAATCATGTACAGCTTCAAACTTAGCTAAATTAACAAAATTAAATAGAACAACCGCATATTTAGAATTAGATAACTTAATGAAAAAGGGTTTGGTAAGTTATATTGTAAAAGACTCTAAAAGATACTATCAACCAACTTCTCCAGATAAATTAATAGAAATATTAGATTCAAAAAAAGCAAAAATTGAAGCAATTTTACCACACCTAAAATCATTACATAAAACAACTGAACCATTTAAATTTGAATTATATGAAGGAAAAGAAGGCATAAAAAACCTTTACCAAGATATTCTGAATAATGCTAAGGAGGTATTAGCTTTTGGAGTTACTGGCAATGCCGTTGAAGTTTTAAAATTCGAATTCCCTCATTTTGTAAAAAAATATCTAAAAGCAAATATTACAGCAAGATACCTAGCTAATGAATCTTCAAAAAATTTACTCAAAACTTTACCAAAAACAAAAGTAAAAATAAGATATCTTCCTAAAAGATATTCTTCAGAAATTACAACTATCCTTTATAATAATAAAATTGCAATACAATCTCTCATAAAAGATGATTTATTTGTGTTATTAATAACAAATAAAAAATTATACGAAGGTTACAAAAATTATTTTGAGTTTTTATGGAACAGTTTAAAATAAAAAAATAATCAAAACATAATATTTATATACTAAAATTACATTTTCTAATCTAAAAGAGGTATCCAAATGAAAA
>CAYQQE010000096.1:834-1749 GCA_964419915.1 Candidatus Woesearchaeota archaeon | reverse complement strand
TATAGGACTGTAGGACAATTACGCTAGGTTCTATAGATGATGTTGGTTCTATTTTTATATTTTTTTCTGGTTTTTGGACTTCTAATAAAATTTTATTTAGTTTTTCCTTTTTTTCTTCATAATTAAGCAGGTCTAAGAAAGTGTCGTACCCTCCCCTATCTTTCCCTTTTTCAATTAAGGATTTAGCTCTTTCAAATTCCTTCCAGTTTATATCTATAATCTCTTTTTTTTGGTGGATTAAAGACAATATATCTTTATTCACTACGACTAACTTTTCTTGTGATTTTTTTTCATTTAATTTTTTATATAAAACAACGCTGTCTTTGGAATCTTCTTCTATTACGATTAAAGCATCTGGGCTTACTAAAAATCCATTCTCTAGGAAGGCTCCAATTTTTTTTGAGTTGCTCATAAATTTAAACCCTCTCTTAAAATCGCCTGGACCTCTGGTTTTGTTGAAGATGGGATTGCTAAACCAATTTCTCTTGTTCTTCCATACCTCCCTTTAGAAACGATCTTTGTGGTTATTACACCCAACATATCTAATTCTGCTATGATATCTGAAATCCTTCTTTGTGTTAGAGGTTTTAAACCTATTTTTGAACAGTTTTCTTTATAAACTTCATAAATTTCTCCCGTAAAGATATTATTCTCATTTTTATAAGAGGATAAAATTATGGAATATAAGGTTAGTTGAAATTGTTTTGGTTGTGTTCTTAAAATGTCTACAACCCTATCTCTTTCTATTTTTTCTTCTGCTAAATCTAGGTGGGTTATTGCTATTTTTGGGTTGTTCTTCCTTTCTGCTAATTCTGCCGCAACCCTTAAAAGTTCTAAAGCCCTTCTAGCATCGCCGTGGTCTCTTGCGGCATAGGCTGCACATTTTTCGATAACCCCCTCTTCTAAGGTGTCTTT
>CAYQQE010000096.1:0-824 GCA_964419915.1 Candidatus Woesearchaeota archaeon | reverse complement strand
GCTAATTTTGCCCTCTGTCTTAAGATGTCTTGTAGTTGCAAAGCGTTATATGGGTTAAATAAAAACTCTTCTTCTGATAAAGAAGATTTAACTCTTGGGTCTAAATTATCAACAAAAATTAAATTGTTGGATATTCCGATAATAGCTACTTCAACATTTTTAAATTCTGAGGATAATCTCGTTAGATTATATAATATCTCATCTCCAATTTTTTTTACTAGTTGGTCTATTTCATCTAAAACGAGCACTAAAATTTGTTTTTTGCTGTTTAAGGATTCTATGAGTATTTTATAGACTTCGTCTGTAGGCAAACCTGTTGCTGGAACATCCTGACCAAGTTCTCTTGCAATTTGCGCAACCAGTCTATATTCTGTATCTGCTACTCTTTTTAGTTTGCAATTTAGATAAACTACGGTTATAGGTAGGTTTTTTTCTTTTGCGAGCTTTGATAACTGTGCGGTTACGTGCTTTACCACCAAGGTTTTTCCTGTGCCTGTTTTTCCATACAAAAAGAGATTAGAAGGTTTTTCGGATCTTAAGGTTGGGGCTAGTACTCCTGCTATTTGTTCTATTTCTTCACCTCTATGCAAGATTGTATCTGGAAAGAAATTATATTGTAAGGACGCTTTATCTTTAAAAATAGATTCTTTCTTCAAAAAGTTCTCAAAAAAACTAGTTAATCCCCCCTTCTTCATTTTTTACATTATTCTTAACTAATATTTTGTTTAAATACTTTTTGATTAGAACCTATATACACACCCACCTACATTTCTAATGGAACTAATTTTTGTATTTTTTATTCGAAAGTTTTATTATTACTGCTT
>CAYQQE010000095.1:0-1772 GCA_964419915.1 Candidatus Woesearchaeota archaeon | reverse complement strand
TGTAGAACCATCAATAACACCAACTGTAGTACCTTTAAGAACAGTTCTTCCCGAGGTTCAGGCCAAGATAACAAGCCCAAAGCCTAATCAACAAGTCTTAATTTCTCCATTTACAACAACTAGAACAGTTTCTTTGGCTGTGGTTGGTTTATTGTTGGCAGTTTTCGTTATAGATGCGTTTTTTGTGGAGAAGAGAAAAATTTCAAGAATTGCAGGAAGAACTTTTGCTCATGTTATCTTTTTAATTATGATATTGTCCATAATATTAATTTTAAGAGCAGGAAAAATAATGTAAGAAACAAACATGCAAAGCATAATAAAACACTTACCACACTATATTTCTTTAATAACGATATTTATTGCTGGTCTTTTAGGTTTTTACTTTTTTTCATACGATAAATCATTTTTGGTAGCTATTGCGGTTTCGTTATCTGCCTCTTATGTTTCTTGGGGAATAATTCATCATACAATCCATAAAGATATTTGTTTGGCTATTGTTTTAGAGTATCTAGCTATAGCTATTCTGGGATCAATATTGGTCCTAAGCTTGATTTTTAGAACATAGAGTCTGTATAATCTTTTCACACGCTTTATGAAAAAAGTAACAAAGGCAGTAATCCCCGCAGCGGGCTTTGGTACTAGATTTCTTCCACAAACCAAAGCAATGCCTAAAGAGATGCTTCCAATTGTTGATAAACCTGTTATTCAGTATGTTGTCGAAGAATTAGTTGAGGCTGGAATCAAAGACATTTTTATAGTTACAGGATATCACAAAAGAGGAATCGAAGATCATTTCGATGCTCCAAATTTAGATTTAATTGAAAATCTTAAGATGGGAGGAGAAAAGAAAAAGCCTCTTCTTGATGAAGTTATGAAGATTTCTAATATGGCTAATTTTGTTTATGTTAGACAAAAAGGTCCTTATGGAAATGGAACACCATTATTAAATGTCAGGCATCTAATAGGCAATGAACCATTTATTTATACTTGGAGTGATGATTTTATAAAGGCTGAACCTAATAGATTCAAACAATTAATTACGGCCTACGAGAAATATAATGCCAGCTGTCTTGCAAGCTTGAGAGTCACCAAAGATGAAGACTATAGTCGATATGGTTTTGCTGGAGGAAAGGAAGTAGAGCCTGGGATAATTGACGCTAAGGTTATTATTGAAAAGCCGGGTAAAGAGAATGCTCCATCAGATTTAGCTACAGTTTCAGGGTATTTATTCACTCCAGATATTTTTGACTATCTGGATGAGGCTCTGACTAATCTAAAACCAGGAGATGAACTTTATTACAATGATGCATTAAAACTAATGCTTAAAGACGGTAAAAAAGTTATGGCAGTAGAAATTAAAAATGGTAAATATTACGATACTGGCAATAAAATGGAATATCTAAAGACTGTGGTGGAATTTGCTCTCGCAAGGCCTGATATTAATGGCAAATTCAGAGAATACCTCAAAAGTTTGGGAATTTAATAAATGAAACTATTTATAACAGGAGCCGCTGGTTTTATAGGAGCAAATTTTGTCCATTATTGGGTAGAAAAACATCCTAACGATAAAATTGTTGTAGTTGATGCTTTAACCTATGCAGGAAACATTGAAAACCTAACCCCAGTTAAAAAAGAAATTGAGTTTGTTGAGGCTGACATTAATGATAGGAAAAAAATGGCGGAACACTTAAAAGGTGTCGACGCTGTTGTTCATTTTGCTGCAGAAAGTCATGTTGATAGGGCAATTTTTGACCCTTCAACCTATTGGCAAA
>CAYQQE010000094.1:0-1776 GCA_964419915.1 Candidatus Woesearchaeota archaeon | reverse complement strand
AGAAATAGCAAAATTTATTTAAACTGCTTATTTCTTTTGAAAAATATGATTAAAATGGTGATTTGGGATTTGGATGATACCTTATGGCATGGTAGTGTATACTATAAAGATAAAGAAGTGGTTAAATTAAAAGATGGTAGTAAAGAGGTTTTGAAAGAGTTAAATAAGAGGGGTATTAAGAATGTTGTTTGTAGTAAGAATTATTTTAAAGATGGTGAAAGTAAATTAAAAGAATTTGATATTTTGAAATATTTTGATGATTTGAAGATCAATTGGAATTTGAAAAGTGAGAATATTAAAGAGATATTGAAGAAATATGGATTAAGAAAGGAAGAGGTTTTGTTTGTAGATGATGATGCTTTTCAGAGAGAGGAAGTTAAAAGTATAGGTGTCAATGCTGTTTTTTTTGAAGATCCCTTGGATATTTTAAATTTGGATGGTATTAAAGAACAGGTTGAGAAAAAAAGAATTGAATTGTTGAAAGAACAAATAGAAAGAGAAAAAGCTGAAAAAAATTTTAAAGGTGATTATAAGGATTTTTTAAAGAGTTGTGAGATGGAGATGGTGATTAGGGAAATTGAAAAGGAAGATTGGGAGAGGGTTGTGCAATTGTTAAATAGAACTAATGAACTGAATGCTATGGTTAATAGGTATAAATTAGAGGAATTAAAAGAGAGTTATGAGGTAAATAATGATAGAGTGTTTGTTGTTGAATTAAAAGATAGATTTGGTGAATATGGAATAATTGCTGAAGCTATTGTAGATACAATGAATGAATTTTGGAGTATAAGAGATTTAACTGTTTCTTGCAGAACAATGGGTAGAGGTGTTGGTGGTGCATTAGTTATTGGAATATTGAAGAAAGCTAAAAAAGAAGGTATTAAAAAGATTAGGGGTTATGTTAAGGAAACTGAAAGTAATTGGAGGATGAAACCTTTGTTTGAGAAAAGGGGTTTTGAGAAGATTAGTGAAAAAGATAAAATAATAAGTTATGAATTTGATTTAGGGAATAAGATAATTGAATTTCCTGATTATTTGAAGGTGAAGATGAAATGAAAATCGGAAAGAATGTTGTTATAGACAAGGAAGCTGTTGTTAATAATTCAGTAGAGATAGGTGATAATACTGTTATAATTGGAAAAACAAAAATAGGAAAGAATGTTGTTATTGGTCATAATTGTGTAATTGGTTTTCCTCATAAAAAGAATTTGAAAGAGAAAGGGATTGGTAAAAGTGATGGTTGTAAGATAGGAGATAATTGTTTGATTAGGAGTAATGTTGTTATTTATGAAGGTGTGGAATTAGAAGAAGGAATTGAAACAGGACATAATGTTATGATAAGGGAAAATAGTAAAATAGGTAAAAATAGTAAAATAGGAAGTTTTGTTAGTATTGAATGGGATAATATAATTGGTGAAGGTTGTGTTTTTCAAGGACATAGCATGACAAGTGAGGGAAGTAGAATTGGGAATAATGTTTTTTTTGGTCCTTTTTTTAATAGTACTGGTGATAATAGTATGGGAAGAATAAAAGGAAAGTATAAACCAGATCCTGCTGTTATTGAAGATAATGTAAGGATTGGATCTGGTGTTGTTTTGTTGCCAGGAATTAAAATAGGGAAAAATGCTGTTGTTGGTGCTGGAAGTGTTGTAACTAAAGATGTAGAAGAAGGGAAAACAGTTATTGGTGTGCCTGCTAGAATTAAAGAATAATTGTTCTGGAATAGATATATCTTTAAATAAGGAAAATATAAAATTTATACAAAATGATTAAAAT
>CAYQQE010000093.1:0-1776 GCA_964419915.1 Candidatus Woesearchaeota archaeon | reverse complement strand
AATTGTTATTACAAACTAGAATCTTGGCTTTTTCTTAGCATAACATTCTTTGCAATAAACTGGTTTACCTTCTGTGGGTTTAAATGGAACCTCACATTCTTGCTTGCATTCATCGCAAACAGCTTTATGCATTTCTCTTGATCCAAAACTCCTAAATCCACTATTAAAACCGCCACTTCTTGGCCCCTTTTCTCTTTTGTTTTCAAATCTTCTCATTGTTTTTACCCCTATTATTATATTTATATTAAATAATTACATCTAACCACTATTTCTTAACCACATCTATGCACATACCTGCAGCAACTGTAGTACCTGCATCTCTAATAGCAAATCTTGCCATATGTGGTATATCAGATTGCTTTTCAATTACTAATGGTTTTGAAGGCACAATTTTAACAATAGCCACATCTCCATTCTTCAAGAAATCTGGATTTTCTTCTATGGTTTCACCTGTAGCAGGATTAATCTTCTTTACTATCTTATCTATCTTACATGCTACTTGTGCTGTGTGTATATGAAACACAGGTGTATAACCAACAGTCATAACAGTTGGATGATTCAAAACAACTATTTGTGCTGTAAATTCCTTAACTAATGTTGGTGGATTTTTATCATGTCCTAAAACATCTCCTCTTGCAATATCTTTTTTACCTATGCCTCTAACATTAAAACCTACATTATCTCCAGGAATTGCTTCTTGGATTTGTTCATGGTGCATTTCAATACTTTTAACCTCTCCCCTTATACCATTGCCTTCTCTACCAGGTACAACAATCACATTATCTCCAATCTTCATTGTTCCAGTTTCTACTCTTCCAACAGGAACAACACCTATACCTGTAATACTATAAACATCTTGTATTGGTAATCTCAATGGTAAATCAACTGGTTTTTCAGGTTCCTTAAACAAATCTAATTGTTCCCTTATAGTTGGTCCCTTATACCACCCCATTTTATCGCTTTTCTTAACAATATTTCCGCCTTCTAAAGCACTTGTTGGTATAAAGTTTATTTGATCAACCTTATATTGCATGGTCTTTAACAACTTAGTTACCTCTTCCTTAACTTTTTTAAATTTATCTTCAGAATAATTAACAGCATCCATCTTATTAACAGCAACTGCCAATTGATCAACACCTAATGTTCTGCATAATATGATATGCTCTTTTGTTTGTGCCATTACACCATCTGTAGCAGCAACAACAACCATACCAATATCTGCTTGGCTTGCTCCAGTAATCATATTTTTAATAAAGTCTTTGTGTCCAGGAGCATCTATAATTGTATATTCATATTTATCAGTTACAAATTTCTTATGAGCTAAATCTATTGTAACCCCTCTTTCTCTTTCTTCTTTCAAATGATCCATTATAAAAGCAAATTCAAATCCTGATTTCCCTAATTCCTTTGCTATTTCTTTTAACTTCCTTAATTCTTGTTCAGGAAGATTTCCAGCATCATATAATAGTCTTCCAACTGTAGTACTTTTACCATGGTCTACATGACCTACAAATACAATATTCATGTGTGGTTTTTCTTTTGCCATTTTACTTTAAACTCCTTTATTAAATATTAAAATTGAAAAAATAAGCATTTATAAAGTTTTCTTTTTTTAACTGTTTATGTTTCCTCAGTTGATGTTTTTGATTTAATATTTATTCCTTCTTCCATTTTAACCATCCAAATTCTTTTAATTTACTCTTATCTAATCATTTATAAATCTTTCTATTTCATTACTACTCTTCAGAAACACTAATCCCTTTTCTTTTCTTTATC
>CAYQQE010000092.1:0-1794 GCA_964419915.1 Candidatus Woesearchaeota archaeon | reverse complement strand
ATATTTTATTCTTCGAAGAATATGGAAAGAGATCTAAAGACATGACTTGGTTTCCCTTAAAGAAACATAAAAGTAAAATTAAAAGTTTATTTAAAAAATAAAACTTAAACAGTGACCATTGCACTTTCTCTTAAACTTTTATATCAATCTTCCTTTTTTTAGATTCTTATTTTTATATACTCTAAAATATATAAAGAGGAAAGGACCCAGAACACAGAAAATCCATTGGGGGGTTAAGGGCCCTTCCTTGGAAAATTACCTTACAAAATCTAATCCTAATTCCTCTGTGGTAAATTTAACAGCTGATTTAATAGGTTGTCTATAATCTGCTTTACCCAGAATATAAGGAGAGCTCACTCCTGCAATAATAGTCATTACCCTTAACTTACCCCGCATTCCAGGAGATACACTTGCTCCCCATATAACGTTCGCATCTGGATCTAAAGCCTGTGTAACTGTTTCACCAATTTTATTAACTTCATCTAATGTTAAATCATCACCACCACATATATTTATCAAAGCTCCAGAAGCACCCTCATAACTAATATCTAACAATGGGTTACTCAAAGCTCTTTTAACAGCCTCTTTTACTCTGTTTTCTGTATCTGATTCACCAACACCTATCGCACATACTCCTCCTTGTGTCATTATTGCTTTTACATCTGCATAATCTAGATTAACCAAACAAGGAACAGCAATAGTTTCAACTATACCCTTGATCATAGTACTCATTAACTCATTAGCAACAGCAAAAGCTTGTTCAACAGGCAAATTACCAGCTAAACTAACCAGCCTATTATTATCAATCACAATTACACTATCACTAACCTGCCTTAATTGCTGTAAACCATACTCAGCCTTATCTATCCTTGCTCTTTCAATACTAAATGGCATTGTAACAACACCTATTACAATACAACCAGCATCTCTAGCAACCTGAGCAACCACAGAAGCACCACCTGTACCTGTACCACCACCCATACCAGCAGTAATAAAAACCATATCACTACCTCTCAACATTTCTTTTACCTCTTGCATACTTTCATGTGTAGCTTCTCTTCCTTTCTCTAAGTAACCACCACAGCCTAAACCTCTTGTTAAGCTTTTACCTAATAATAATTTTTGCGGAACCTCCATCATATCAAGATGTTGTTTATCTGTATTAGAAACAACAATTTCAGCACCCTTCACCCCTTTTTTATATAACCAATTTGCTGCATTACATCCAGCACCTCCAACACCCACAACTTTTATACATGCTTGGCCAATAGGCACACCTCTAAACATACTTGTTTCAGAATTTTTTAATGCATCTTGTATAATGAATTCCATTTTTCATCTCCCCCTTTTTTATTTTTTTTATGAATATTAAACTCAAACACCGAAAAGTTTATATCTGAGTTATACTTTATACACTCTAAGAACCAGTTTTGATTTGCTCAAATTAAAACTGTATAACAACATAAATCCAAATAAGTTTGCCCAAACTTACGATTTTATGTGATTCAAAGGTTTGCTCAAAACCTTAAATCTTATTTTTATATAAACATTATCTAATAAAGATGTAATATATAAAGATTATTCTATTTTAATATATATATTACAAAATATAAATATTTTAATTCCTGTTTTACTTTTTATCTTTTCATGTCAAAACCAGGTGATGAAATACAAATAAGAACAAAAGAAGATACATTTAAAGGTATATTGATTCCTTCGATAAATAAAAAAACACTGGTTCTAAAACTAGATTCAGGTTATAACATAGGAATTTCAAAATCAAAAATAAAAGCA
>CAYQQE010000091.1:0-1804 GCA_964419915.1 Candidatus Woesearchaeota archaeon | reverse complement strand
AAAGTGTAGACTTCCCTACATTTGGTAAACCCACTATTCCTACAGAAAGACTCATATGCGTATTTTAGCATTTTTTGAAAAATTTATAACTCATTAAAGAACGCTGTCAATATCTCTTTATGATTGAAGGCAATATCAACAGTGGAAAGATCTTCTTTACTAACATAAATTATATCCAAAATCTCATCCTTATTAAGTTTTAATTCTCCCGTAGCTACTCCAGTAAAAAAATAAATGTGCCAATGCTCCCCCGGAACAGATTGGCTATCAAATATTTCCTTCCAAAGAACGGGGTTTGTAAATGTTAAACCAGTTTCTTCTTCCACTTCTCTAACTATTGTATTTTCGGGGGTTTCACTTCCCTCGGGTTTTCCTCCAATAAGCGCGTATTTATTTTCACCTGAACCTCTACCTCTTTTACCTAAAAGAACTTTGTTATCAATAACAATTACCGCCCTTGTTGCAATTTTTTCTACGTGTTCAGTAGACATTTGTGTGATTTTAACACAATCTGACTAATACACCCATGTCGATACTCAATTATTCTTCCCAACTCATCTTTTTCTAAAATTATTTTTTCATTGTTCACCTTTGGAAGCACAATTTTTTGAAAAAACTTATCCCAAGCTACATTGACTTCTGTTCTTTTTATCTATATATTTGCCTCAAATGTTAGACAATGAACGATATAACGCTTCCATTAATTCTTTAGAAGAACTTATAAATAAAGAGCGGATATTATCAAATCCAGAATTAAATCATGAGCGATTACTTGATGAACAATATAAAACTCAGGTAGCTCTCCGAAGTTTAGGTGTTACTCACAATACACCACCATCCGAAATACCTATGGTTGACAAAGTTATTGTTGGTTTTAAATCCCCTGATTTAATTAAGTATTTTAGCCTTATAGGTATGCCAAACAGTGGAAAAACTTCGGTATTATTAGATCTTGATGTTAATCAGCCTGATTCATATTGGGTATTTGGAGATTCAGCCAGAAGATCTTTTGGAATGCTCAAACAAGAGCAAACAGGTATAGATTTTAACCAATTTACGCTTACACAAATATTAAGATCAAATTCCGATATTTCTTATGCACTGGATTCAATATATTTTGCATATATGACAGACGAACACTATCCAAAAAAAAGTGTTGTGTTTGAAAGGGACTATACCGACATACCATTTATCAGGGCTAATTTTCTTTTTGGAAGAATTGATATTAAAATTTTGGATAAAGCAGAAAATAAATTTTATGAAAACCTAAACAGATTTAAAGGATTACCTCGGACAATAATAAGTTGTCTTGTGCATCCAACAACTAGTAAAAAAAGAGAGAAAGAGCAAAAAGAACACACAGTTATTCAAGATAAATTTCTAAGCTGTCTTTACGAACAATATCTTAGATTTCACTACGAAATGTTAAACTTTAGACAAGTTTACAAACAAGAACATCCATTTAATTATGTTGGAGTAAATATGTCAGGTACAAATTTGCAAATAAATGTAAAAAAGTTAGAAAAATATATTAATCAGATACAACAAACAAATCTGACATATCAACAGGCGACATTGATCTGACTATTCTCCCTAAACTATCCCTTTCCAAGATTATTCTTTTCCTGTTTGGTTCTGGAAGCATTACTCTGGAATAAAAATCAAAAGTTGAGACAGTGGAGTAAGTATCCCACAGAAAATACCCTTTTAGAAAATCTGTGACATTATTAAATCTCATTATTAACACGCAAAAATTTATCAATCTTGAAATTACTTTCATTTTAAAGATAAACTACTATTATGG
>CAYQQE010000090.1:0-1807 GCA_964419915.1 Candidatus Woesearchaeota archaeon | reverse complement strand
GAAAAAGAGAAATATTAGTTTAGGGTTGGGGTTGTTATTGATGCTGTTAATTGTGGTGATTGTTATCGCTCCTGGTATGAATGAGAGTTTGGAAGAGAGAGAAGATGAGAAGATAATTGTTGAATGGATTGATGAAAATATTTCTGTTGTAAAAGAGAATATGAGTTTATTGAACGAGAGTGATAATCTAACTTCTGGAATAAGAGAGAACATAGAAAAAAGTGATGAGGTAATTGAAATTGTTGAGGAAATTAAAGTAAAAGAGATTGTTGAGGTTCCAGAGAACCTTTTAGAAAAAGCTTCACCAAAAGAAGAGAACCTTTTAGAAAAAGCTTCACCAAAAGAGAACTTTTCTTTAGAAAAGAAAACTTCGGAAAAGGAAAAGATTGGAGTTAGGGAGGTTGCAGTGATTGAGGAAGAGGGGATTTTGGAAGAAAGTAAATTTGATACAACTGACTTAGGAACTCTATTAATCAAACCAACAGGAGAAAAAACATTACATCTACAAAAATTTCAAGGATTGGAGAAATGGTTAATCCAAGAAAAGCAATGGTCAAAAGATAATGAAAATATTTACATTAACTTAACCATAAACACAACTGTCTATAATTTTATAAAAGACGCTTATCAAAATCCAACTATGGCAAAATGTTTAAAAGCAGAACCATACATAAAAGAAGATTATCCGAACTTTGACTGTTCAAATGCAGCGCATAGACAACTAGCATTGACTAAGTTTGAAAATTTTGTTACAAAAGGTTTTAAAATTGTAAAACAGGGAGTTGAGCAAGGTTATATCAGTTTAATAGGAAATAAAGTTTATATTGTAGTTCCTTTAAGCTCAATTTCATTAAATAATTCAATAGAAATCGGAGAAAGTTCTTTGGTTTATGTTTATAAGGAAGTTTTGACAGTCAACTACCAATCTTTTAATTTGGATTTAAATACAACTTTAGAAAGATGCGATAAAAACAGAGAAAACTGTGGAGTTGCATATCCAAATGTCAGTATAATTAACAGTAGTAATTTAAAATTCGGAGCAGAAGATACAGAAGTAAATGAAAACACAAATTATAGATATGTTTTCAAATCTAATTTGAGAATAAAGGAATCAGGAAATAATAAATTTCTTTTGAATCATAAATATTTAGGAAAAACTGGAGAGGGATTGAATTCCTATGAGAATGTGTTTTTGAATATCCAAGATATATGTGATGTAACAGGAAATTTTAACCCTAACTGTGAATACCTAATTAATGATAGTTATGATTATGAGATTGAAAATACAACTGAAATTATTTGTAATGAATATGGTGAAAATGAGACATGTATTAAAAATGAAACCATAGAACACATCAACACAATCCCTATTTTTAAGTTTTCAACATTAAATGTTTATTTTACAGGAAAATATAATTTAACAGAAGACAGGATATTCATAGACCCTTTTTATCATACTAATGGTTCAGCGATAATGCAAACAGACTTTTATTCAACATGGAACACTTCAAAAGTAGCAGGTAATAAAAATGTTACCTTGCCTTTGGAATCTGGAGGAACCTATGATTTTAAGGCTTACTGGGGTGATGGAACTAACTCATCAATTACTGCTTGGAATGATGTTGACAAAAAACACGATTATACAACAGCAGGTGTTTATAACATAACACTTTCAGGAACAATTGTTGGATTTAGGTTTAATAATGGATTGGATAAATTAAAAATTATTGATATAAAGCAGTGGGGACAATTAAGATTAGGAAATAGTAACGCATATTTTTATGGAGCTAGTAATTTAAATGTAACT
>CAYQQE010000089.1:0-1830 GCA_964419915.1 Candidatus Woesearchaeota archaeon | reverse complement strand
CTTCCTAGAACAGAACAGTGCAATTTTATTGTGGGTAATTTCCCAAGATAATCAGAAATTTGTTTTGCTGTTATTTTTTTAGCTTGTTTTATTGTTTTTCCCTTGCATAATTCACATAAAACATCTGAAGCAGCTATAGCGGCAACACAACCAAATGTTTTAAATTTACAATCTTTTATTTTTCCTTTATTAACTTTTATATAAACCTCCATTACGTCGCCACAAACTGGATTACCAGCTCTACCTATTCCATCTGCATTTTTTATTATACCAAAATTCTTTGGCTTTTTGAAATGTTGCAATGCTTTTTTTGAATACATTTTAATCACCTAAAGGACTTATTTTTCTTAATTTGTGAACAATTTTTGGTAATTCTTGAAAAACATAGTCTATTTCTTGTTTTGTTGTGAATTTACTTATGGTTAATCTTAAAGAACCATTTAGATACTCAGGAGATAAATTAATGGCTTGTAAGACATGACTTGTCTTTAGTTCCTTGCTTGAACATGCAGAACCTGTTGAGGAGCAAATACCTTTTGCATCTAGATAAGCACCTATGGCTTCTCCTTCTATATAAGCAAATGCTAAATTAATGTTGTTGCATAATCTCTTGTCTTTAGGACCATTTAATTTTACTTTTTCTATTTTTAAAATTTCTTTAATAAAATAATCTCTTAAATTTTCCATATGTTTAGTATCTTTATTGTTTGATATTTTAACTGCTTTTGCAAATCCAACAGCTCCTGAAACATTTTCTGTTCCTGCTCTCAAATTATATTCATGTTTCCCGCCATCTATTAATTTTTTTAATTTATTTCCTTTTTTAACATATAATGCTCCTATTCCTTTAGGGCCATGAATTTTATGTGATGATATGCTGATTAAATCAATATTTGTTTTTTTAACATTAATGTCTTCTTTGCAAAAAGATTGAACTGCATCTGTATGGAATGGAATGTTGTGTTTTTTGCAGATCTCTCCTATTTTTTGAATATCTTGAATGGTTCCAATTTCATTATTAGCATGTATTATTGAAATTAAAATTGTATTTTCTTTAATAGAATTTTCTAAATCTTGTAAAGAAACAAAACCTTCTGAATCTACATTTAGGTAAGTTATTTCAAAATTTTGTTTTTGGAGTTCTTCACATGTTTTTAAAACTGCTGGGTGTTCAATTTTAGATGTTATGATGTGGCCTTTACCTTTTGAATAAGCAATGCCTTTGATTGCTAAATTGTCTGATTCTGTACCTCCTGAAGTGAAAATAATTTCATCTGGTCTTGCATTTAGTTTTTTAGCGATGATTTCACGAGATTCTTCTAGGGCCATTTTTGCTTCTTGACCTTTTGAATGTAGAGATGAAGCATTGCCATATTTTTCTGTAAAATAAGGTTGCATGGCTTTTAAAACTGCATCATCCATTTTGGTGGTTGCACCATTATCTAAATAAACTTTCATTTGTATTCACCCTTAGCTTTGCATTTTTTATCACAATATGTACAAAAATGTTGATTTACTAATTTTAATATAGGGATTATTGTTTGTTTCTTTAATGAGTAAATTTTAGTTTTACCTTTTCTTTTTGATGTTACAATATTACATAGAGTTAATTTATGAAGATTGTGTGAAATTTTGCTTTGATCTGTTTTTAATTGTTTAACTATTTCATTAACCGTTCTTGGTTTTTGTTCTAATAAATTAATGATTTTAGCTCTTAAATCTGTTGATAGTACTTTGAAAAATAGATGATATGGATTTTTATTCATATGAAAGAAAAATCATATGTTATATATAAAGATTTTGGTGCTAGGGAATAAGAACTAAGTGAAT
>CAYQQE010000088.1:0-1852 GCA_964419915.1 Candidatus Woesearchaeota archaeon | reverse complement strand
TTAATCCTTCAACAATTTCTCAATCATACTAGCAAAAGCAGGTCTTGTTATAAAAACACCAATAGTAACACCAATTATTGTTGTTAATGCAAATCCTCTTACCAAACCAGCACCAGCATTCCACAAAGGCAACATAGCAACAACAGTACCAAAGTAAGCAACAAATATTATAAAGAATGCTTTTTTCAATTTCTCTTTCCAATCATATGCTGTCTCTCCTGACATTACCTCATCTGTAATAACAATCTGATCATCAACACCAGTTCCAACTGAAGCTAATATTCCTGCGATAGCTGCCAA
The DNA here is from genome assembly GCA_964419915.1 of Candidatus Woesearchaeota archaeon. Classification (GTDB taxonomy): domain Archaea; phylum Nanobdellota; class Nanobdellia; order SCGC-AAA011-G17; family ARS1178; genus ARS1178. The sequence continues at coordinate 1,552 of CAYQQE010000088.1, read as the reverse complement.
ATCTAATCTCCAACCAATAAAAGCAGCAACCCCAATAATAATAAAAATCTCACTGATCATAGTAACAATAATAGGAATTACAATCTTAAATTTTCTATATCTTACAAAAATAACCAAAGCCACACCCAAAATAGCTAAACCACCAACTAAAAATATATTCTTAAAAAATTCCATGCCTAATCTAGGTGAAATTGAATCCATTTTAACAATTTCTAATTCAAAAGGCAAACTACCAACCATTAATATTGTCTGTAATTTATTCATATTCATTAAAGCATCTTTTATTGCTTCATCTCTTGTACTTCCTAAACCAGGCCCACTAATCAGAATATCTGTAGTTTCAACACCTTTCAAATCAGCACCTATAAATAAACTATCAACCAATTCATTATCTAAATAAAAATCAATTTTCTTACTTAAATATTCACCATTACTCTCATTAGCCTCTAATTTTGAAGTTACCTCAGCATGCTTCTTAGCTGCATCATTACTTAATGTAACCTGAAATTGGAATCTACATTGTTGTCCATTATCTACGATATCACACTGACTTACACCAGAACAACTGCCATCATCCTTACAAACATTTCTTATATCTTCTTTCTCTCCTACAAATACTACTTCATCTCCTATCTTAGCTTCAAACTTCCCTTGTTGTCCTATTAATTCCTTAACTTCTTCTTTAGTAGCACCACTTATTTCAACTAATAAAAATTTATTACCACTCAAATCATTTGCCTTTCTAATATTTAAATCACTCAATCCATAAACATCTAACCTCGTTTTCATTATCGCATTCAAATTATCCATTTGTTGTTCTGTTACTTTTTCCTTTGGTTTTAACAAAACTCTTGTTCCACCAGCTAAATCCAAACCTTTCTTTATTTTACTCTTATCAACATCTTTAACAACAACATCTAATTCAGTACCTAAATAAGCATAATTTCCTTTGTTAGTTGTAATCTCAATTTTATTACCTAATTCCACATTAAAATCTTTTAAATTCTCGATTTCCTTTCCATTAATACTCTTTATTATCTCACCAGAACTCATTCCTTGCTCTAATAATTCTTTTTGATTAACCTTAACCACTTCTATTCCTTTATTCCAAGGCATTGGTTTGATAGCTATAATAGTCATTAACAAAACAACTATCAAAATGATCATTCTCCAATCCCTAAATAATTCTTTAAGTTTCATTTTCTCCAAATATATCTTCATATTTTCTTTCTCTAACGCCATGTTCTTTTAATACAACCCCAAAACTAACTCCATATCTTTGTATTTGTTTTATTTTTTCTAACAATCTATTACCGATTTTTTCTTTGTCAACTCCACTATTATTACAATATGCAATAAATTCTTCTAAATCAGATTCTACTTCAGTTAACAATCTTCTTACTTCGAATATTGGTGTAAAACATTCATCATCTCTATCCAATTTATCAAAAGGCAATCTATCGTACTCTTCTTTTAACAGTGAAAAACATTTATGAGCAGAATCGACTCTACTTTGTAAATTAATTCCATTAGCCCTTATTATGTTATATAC
>CAYQQE010000087.1:0-1874 GCA_964419915.1 Candidatus Woesearchaeota archaeon | reverse complement strand
CAATCTTCTACAACCTTCAATTTATTTTCCTTTGCAATTTCCATTATCTCATCCATATCACAACTATTCCCAAATAAATGAACAGGCATTATAACTTTTGTTTTTTCACTTATTTTTTCTTTAATCTTACTAACATCAATATTATAATCATCTCCTATATCAACAAACACAACTTTCCCATTACAAAATTTTACACTATTAGCAGAAGCAATAAAACTAAATGCACTTGTAATAACCTCATCATCTTTTTTCAAACCTAAACTTAATAAAGCTAAATGCAAAGCAGCAGTTCCAGAATTAACAGCAATTGCATTTTTAACACCTAAATATTTACTAAACTTATCTTCAAACTCCTTAACTTTCTCACCTTGCACTAACATTCCAGATTCAATTACCTTAATTACTTCATTTTTTTCTTTTTCTCCTATCCAAGGTTCAGAAATTTTGATCATTCTCACCCTTAAAACAATAACCTTTATAAAATTAGTATATAAGCATATATCTACTCTAAAATAATAATACTTTTAAACAACATCCAGTATTACTCACAAAAATGGCAATACAATTTTGTGTCAAAGGAAATCCATATACAGAAATACCAGAAATAGCCAAAGATTCTTTTTTTGGTTCCTATAATTTTGAAGTTTTTTTAAATACCTCAGAAGACCTAAAGCAATTAGAAAAATTAGTTGAAGATGATTTAAATCAAGATAGAATTTCAACAATTCACGTCCCAAATAAAGATAGAAAGGGAGGAACTTTTTTCTCTTTAACATCTCACAACAGTAAAATATCAGAAAACTCATACCAAAGTTTAGAAGCAACAGTACAAACAGCAGCAAATCTAGGAGGAAAAACAGTTGTAATTCATGGAAATGCAGTTGATATCGATCCATTAGATTACGACAATGATGAAGCAACAGCAATACAAGAATCACAGAAAAAACTTGCTCAAATTTTAACAGAAGTCCATAATCCAAAAGTTAAATTAGCATTAGAAACACAACCAAGAAGAGTTTATGATACAATACCAAATTATGGAATCTCAGCAAATGTAACACCAAAAGATTTTGAAAATATTCAATTTTTAATGGGAAATATACCTTTACATATTTGTTTTGATGCAGAACATGTTTATAAAGCAGCTATAGGAGAGTTTTTTGATGGTACACTAAAAGAAGCAATAAATAAAGAAAGATTTAAAGAAATATCAAAAGAATATGTTTATGCTATGGATAAGTTATATAGAGATTTAATAGCAAAAGGATTACCAGAAATAGAAATATATATCAAGGAATTTGTTAATAAATTCTTGAAACCAAACATAATAAACAAAATAGCAGTAGTTCATGCTTGTGGTTATGAATGGAAGAATCATTGTATATTTGAAAGAAGAGATTTTGCTGATTTATTTATTCCAAGATCTCACACCCCACCAGTACCAGGAGTTTTTCTTTATCTAGACAACACAAGAATAATAGATCAAATAGATCATGTTACATATTTGAAACCGTTAAAGGATTTAAAAACAAAAATACCATTAGTTTTAGAATTTGATAGAACAAAAAGAATAGATCACCCAAGTTTTAGTGATGGAATAACTTATACTAATTGTGAAGGAATTGAATATTCTTTCAAAAGATTAGTTGGTATTTCAACAAAATGTTTAGAAGAACAAATAAATTATTAACACTAAATTTTTTCTTTCGCAGGCACACCAATAACTGTTTTCCCTTCTTCTATATCTTTCGTAACAACACTCCCAGCACCAACCACAGCATTTTTCCCTATTTTTATTCCAGGTAATAAAACAACTCCAGAACCAATCCGTACATTATCTTCTATAACAGCAGGATTTGGTTTATACTTTCCTT
>CAYQQE010000086.1:0-1902 GCA_964419915.1 Candidatus Woesearchaeota archaeon | reverse complement strand
AAACAACCTGTATCTGCTGGATAATCTATTTTTTGGTCATTATCATTATCTATATCATCATCACATTGTATGTTTGATGTAGTAAATCCAGTAAGTTTTAGTAAAGAAGAAGAATAAAAAGCTATTATAAAAATTGCTATTAGTGTAATTAATAATTTTTTATTTGTCATTTTTCCTCTTTTAGATTAAAATAATCATAGGATATTTAAAGTTTTTGGGGCAAGTTATATAAAATAGTGAAAATTTAAAGAAACAATGAGAGATGATGAATGGTTGAAAGGAAGATTAGAATTGATATGGAGGATGTTTTTTAGTGATTTAGAAGAAAAAAATAAGATCAAAATTAGATTTAAAGGAAAATGGAAGAATAAATTTGGACATATAAGTAAGAAAAAAGGAGTAAGTGAAATATGTGTCAATGGTTTATTTAGGCATTTAGAGGTTCCTGAATGGGTGATAGAATTAACATTAGCTCATGAATTAGTCCATTATATGCATGGTTTTCATAGTGATCATGAAAAAAAATTTAAACATCCTCATCAAGGTGGTGTTGTAAGAAGAGAGTTGATTAAGAGGGGTTTAGGAAGTTTTGTTGGCATGGAAAGAAAATGGTTCAAGGAAGAATGGTTAAGAGTATATGAGAGATTACGTTATTTATAAGGGATCCTAGTGAATTTTTTACAATTTTTACAATAATAGATTATTTTTTTGTCTCTAATTCTTTTTCTTGCATTAATTCCTATTTTAAGATAGGTATAACAATGTTTGCAAAATTTTCTTTTTAATTCTGATGGTATTCTTAAGTTTACTTTCATTGCTATTTTTCTTGCTAATTTTATGTACTTATGACTTCTTTCTGGATGTTCTTTAAAGGCTTTATCAGCTTCGTTGAATAAAATTTTTATTCTTTCTAGGGCTATTTTTTGGAGTTCTTGTTTTTTCATAAGAAAAGATAGATAAAAAGAATATATAAAGATTTAGGAAAAAGACGAACAGCGAACCATATTTCCCGCTGAAAACAGCAGTAACGTATGGAACGTCGGCCTGTTTGATTTCCGAGTTCGAGTTTCCCGAAATAGTTCATGGGATCGGATCGGACCAGACCACTATGGCCGTTCGTCAATATGAGATGTATAATTTTAATTTATAAAGTTTTCTATAAAAAAATTTAAATAGTTGAGTGAATTTTGGTGGTTTATGAAAGGATTATTTGTTACTTTGATTATTTTGAGTATTTCATTAATTTTTGTGAGTATTCTATTAATTTCTGGTTGGGATATTAAATTGACAGGTGAGAGTATAAAAGAGTTATGTGGGGATGGAGTTTGTGAAATTGGTGAGAGTTGTAGTTGTGTGGATTGTGTTGGCAATGAAATATGTAAGGAGAAAGAGAAAATAAATTGTGATGATAGCAATATATGTACTATTGATAGGTATAATGAAGATTTTGATAAATGTGAATACGAAGATATAAAACCTTGTTGTGGTGATGGGATTTGTGAAGAAAGTGAAAGGTGTAATGATGAATTACATAAAACCATGTGTGATGAGGATTGTAAAGTTAGATGTCCTGCTTTTGTTGTTGTCAGTGATTTAAAATGTGGTGAAAATTGTAAAAAAGTTGGTGATAAATTTTTGATTAATGGTGATGGTTATTTAGAAATTAGTTTAGAGAATCTAGGTGAAGAAGGAACTACAACTGTTAGTGGTAAGTTTGATTGTGATAGTGAATTAAGAAAAGCTAGATTGGATTATGAGAGTATTTTTGGTGTTGTGTTTAATGATTATTTTGATAATGTGCAAGAGAAGCTAAGTGGTATTAGTGGTAAGGATAAGAGTATTTATAGATTGAATTTTGGATTAGAAAACATAGAGAGAGATTTTGAAGCTGATTGTTTAGTG
>CAYQQE010000085.1:0-1903 GCA_964419915.1 Candidatus Woesearchaeota archaeon | reverse complement strand
TTTACCATTCAAATATCCTTTCATTTGTATCTGGAAGACCTTTAATTTTAATCACAAAATTCTTAGGTTTATCCTCAACTTTAAAAATTAAAGTTCCAGAATTATGATGGCCACTAAGTTCAGGAGCAGATATAGGTTTTATAACCTCTCCATTAATATCTAATTTAACTAATTCCTTAAGATCAAACCCATTTAAATCTACACTATGAGTATTTACTCCAATATCAACATAAAATTTACCTCCATTAAACTCCTTCGGTGTTAAATCAACTGTAACCTCACCCTCACTAGTTTTAGTCTCCAAATCTGATACAATTACTCTTTTATCACCTTTCAAAACCTTCAAACCTAAAACACCAGTTATAATCATAAATATTATCACTAATCCAATCAGAACATACATAAAATTAATTTTAACCATTTTTTCTATATCTCTTAATCTTATACAGCATTATACTAATTCCTATTAGATTTGATATTACACCAATCATAAGAAACCAAAAAGTATATCTTGATAGCGAAGCAAATGCTGTTACACCTATAAATGGTAAGATATTAACAAGATAATGGCTACAGCATAAAATCATACTTACAGAAGATATACCACCAGATGCTACAGTTGTTGTGCATCCTACTGCAGTCTTATGCTTCAGGTATGTAAAAAGCCAAATCTGAAAACCAAAACCAACTATTAATAAAATAAGCAAAGGAAGATACTTTTTAATCTGAATAATAGCCATTAAAGGAAATCCTAAACTAAAAAGCACTGCAAAATTAATACCTACAATTAACAAGATGCCAATAAGCGCATTTCTCACCGCTATAAATTTTAATTTATCCATTTTATCAATTACAACAACTTTTATTCTTTTTCAATCCTTTCTCATAACTTTCGAGACAAGTTTTATTACAAAACCATTTTTCATATTTCTCAATACCTTTACCATTTTCTTGTTTCATCCCGCATATAGGATCTTTTTTCTTAAAACCAAACATTCTAGCCTCCTTATTTCTTCTTTTTAACTATCCATTCATGCGTTAACCAAAAAATCACTGAAGCTATAAAAACAGCTAAAGCAAAATACAAAAACCCATATATTCCAATACCAGATACCATTCCAGTTCCAAATCCATTCATATCACACATTTTTTCGCCTCCTTTATTCTTTACAACAATCTATTAATTTTTTTACAATGCCACTCAACTTTTTACTCCATTTATCCTTTTCCTCTTTTTTAATAATCTCATCTGAACTAATCAACTTCAAATTTAAACTCCAAAACAAAGAATATAAATCAAAAGCTCTAACAAACATCTTCTCTGCCTTCTTCCTATCTTTTTCTAAATATTTATTACCAACTTCTATCAATCTCATACTACAAGCCAATAAATGTTTTGAAATACACCATTCCTCTCCTTCTGGCTTCTTCAACAAATCTTTTAACAATTCTTTCCTCATTTCCCTAATCTCTTTTAACAAATCAAAATATAATTTCTTACTTGTCTTCATACCAGAAAAATACAAATGCTCTTCTATAGAAATTAAATTCATTACTGCTATACTCAAATCTTCATCAGAGCTTAAATCTAATTCATCCTTCTTTAATTTCTCCACTTTCTTTAATAATTCCTTCATTTCCATTTTAGACTATAAAATAAAAAATTAAACTAAATACTATCAAAGTAACAACAGTTAATATTATTGTTTGAAATGGAACATATAGCTTTCTTTTTTTATTCCTTATTTTACTTCCAAAATTCATCCATAAATAACTTAAAACACTACCAACAATAATACCAATTAACAATTTATCTATTCCTAAAACACCCAAACCAAGCATACTATGATGTTCAGGCATACTTCTCACCATACTAAAAGAGGTTATCAAACCACCAATATAA
>CAYQQE010000084.1:0-1930 GCA_964419915.1 Candidatus Woesearchaeota archaeon | reverse complement strand
TCGAGTAAGCAACTACTCACATCTACAAATTCATTAAATTAAACCCTTTTTAAAAGTTTCTAAAAAAATTAACACTAAAACAATTAAAACTAAAACAATCTCTAAACCATAAACAATAACATTCATCCCAAAAATCTTATGTATTTTATATCCTTTATTCAAAACCCAATACAGATGTAATTGATCAAGTAAAAAATGAGGAACATATATAGAAAATAAAAAATAACCCCATCCCAAATTAAAAATCCCTAAAATAATTAAAAAAATTAAAATCACAAAAAATCCTTTCCAATAATGAAGAAAAGTCCATAAATTTTCTTCTACACCTAATGAAACATTCCAGCATCTCTTCAAATTCCATTCTTTATGCCTAACATAATAAGTTATCAAATGATCAAAATCTATTAGAACAGCTAAAATAGCAATTAAAAAAGCACCAAAATATCCAAAAAATCCTATTCTCACTCCAATTAAACCAAACAATAAACCAACTAAAAAATGTGTTATAGGTAACATTTTAATTTAAAATAAATAACCATTTAAATGATTTTCTAAAATATCTATTAAACTAACTAAAAATATTTAAATACCTAATTCCTAAAAACATAAGGAGGTATTTAAAATGGGCTTACAAGGCATAATAAAAATAATCATTGGTATTTTACTTGCTGTAATAGTCGTATATGTAACTGTTTATACAATATGGCAACAACCAATTATAGATTTCTTAAAAGGAACCTTAATGTTTGTAATAGCTTTAGTAGCATTAATATTTTTTATCTTAGGGATTTCTGAACTCAAAGAATAAAATCTTTTATTTTCTTTTGTTTTAAACTTTCCAATAGTCTACTATTCTTAAAAATAAAATCTAAATTATAACCAAACTTTCTCTTTACCAACTCTTTACTATACTCTAGCATTTTTTCTTTATTCTCAAAAATTAAAGGTTCTGTATTCAACGCCTTTTTACTACTATGCCTCACAACCCATACCCCAAGCGAAGCCCAATAAGCAGGCAGCTCAAATCTTATTGCTAAAACACCAGCTTGCTTTTTCATTATTTCCAATTTCTCCAAACAACTTACTCTAGATGAATAATATCCTCCAACAGTATTGCCTGCATAACTCTTCCTTCCAAAATAACTCTCATAATCAGTAGAAACTTTCAATGTTTCACTAGGATTCCAAGCACTTCCAGGAATATACATCTCAAACAACTCATAACTAAACATTTCAGGAAACAACATTATCAAATAATAATTCCCCATAAAACCACCAAAGAATAACATATTTCCATTAACAACTTCATAATTTCTTATATTCTCTAACAAATTTTTACCAATAACATCGTGTGTTGCAGTAATACTCCATTTTGTCGGTACTAACTTCCTATTCTTCTTAACACCTAAAACACCAATACTTAACAACTTATTTAATACACTATCATCAAATCTCCTTTCATACAAATATCTCAAAGCATCTACTGCCTTTAAATCTGTATCCTCAACAACTTTCTCAACACTTCTCTTTATTTTAATATTATCCACAACCTTAATTTTTTTTAATGAAGCTCTTGGACCCATTACTCCTATTACCTTGTCAAAATCCAAACCTAATTTTATTTTCTTATTTAACTTAATTTCAACATCAACATCTTTACTACTCATCCCAATTTCTTTAGCTATATCTAAAAATTTTCCAGTATCATAAACATTTGTCTTAAACCTTGAATTTACCAAATTACCTCTCAAATTCAAAACATCCTTAACACCAAAATTATGTCTAGCCCAATACCTTTCATTATCATATAACCAAGCATTTTCTACTCTTTCAGGAGGGCTTAAGATACCAACATTTACATTAGGATATCTTAATTTAGAACCAACAAAAACAGAAGGAGGTGAAGCTCCAGAAAATTCATCATCATAAA
>CAYQQE010000083.1:0-1935 GCA_964419915.1 Candidatus Woesearchaeota archaeon | reverse complement strand
AATAAAAACACACTTTTATAAACTTCCCAACATTTTAAAAAATATGAACCTAAAAGATAAAATCTTCATGCACGCTTTACAAAATGCAGTTAATTACAAAGGAAAAGCAGATAGCAAAGCAGTTATAGGAAAAATTTTTGCAGAAAATCCTAAAATTAACAAAAAAACTCTATTTAATCAAATAAATGAAATAGTAAATAAGGTTAATTCTATGTCATTACAAGAACAACAATCTTACTTACAACAATTCCCTGCATACAAAAAACCACTAATAGAAAAAAAATTACCTGATTTAAAAAATCCCAAAAATATAATTATGCGTTTTGCTCCAAACCCAAATGGAGCAATGTCCTTAGGCCATTCAAGAGTTGCTATCCTAAACTGGATTTACACAAAAAACTACAAAGGAAAATTTATCCTAAGATTTGATGATACAGATCCTAAAGTAAAACCACCATTAAAAGAAGCTTATTCCTGGTTTATAAAAGATTTACAATGGTTAGGCATTAAACCACACAAAATAATCAAACAATCAGAAAGATTAAATATATATTATAAATATGCAAAAAAATTAATACAAATAGACAAAGCATATGTTTGCACCTGTGATATAGAACAAAAAAGAAAATTATTATGGAGCAAACAATCATGTCCATGTAGATCTCTATCTAGTTCAGAAAACCTAAAACGATTCCAAAACATGTTTAGATTGTATAAAGAAGGCCAAGCAGTTCTAAGAATAAAAACCAATTTAGAAGATAAAAATCCTGCACTAAGGGATTGGCCAGCATTAAGGATAATAGATAAGTCAAAACATCCATTAAAAAAAGCAAGAGTTTGGCCCTTACTAAATTTTGCATCAGCCATTGATGATTATGAATTAAAAATAACACATATCATAAGAGGTATTGACCTATTAAGTTCAGAAGAAAGACAAAAATTTATTTATCAATATTTTAATTGGAAATATCCAGAAACAATTTATCATGGAAAATTATTAATTAGAGGAATAAAAAGTACTTCAGAAATTAAAAAATTAATACAGCAAAAGAAAATTAAAGATTGGGATGATCCACAATTAGCAACTTTAAAAGCTCTAAGAAAAAAAGGAATACAACCTCAAGCAATTTCTAATTTTATAGAAGGTATTGGAATTACTAAAAATAATATCAATGTTTCTCTAGACGCTTTGTTCTCATTAAATCGCGAAATAATAGATAAACAAGCCAATCGTTATTTTGCTGTTTTACAACCTAAAAAAATTAAAATAAAAAACGCTCCTAAGGAAAAAATAGTACTTGATCTGCATCCAGATTTTAGAAAAGGAGGACGTAAGTTTACAACATCTAATGAATTCTACATTCAAGATGAATTAAAGAAAAACAAACATTATAGATTAATTGGATTATTTAATTTTAAAAACAATGAATTCACAAGTAAAAAATTACAATCAGATTTACAAGCTCAATTAATTCATTGGTTACCAACAAATAACATAACCAAAATAGAACTTATTTATCCAGATAAAAAAGAAACAGGTTTTGTAGAAAAAACAATCACAAAACAAAAATCAAACGATATTGTACAATTGGTACGAATAGGCTTTGCAAGAATAGATCAAATCAAAAAAGATAAACTGATTCTATATTTTGCACACAGATAGATTTTTAAGGTTTTCTATTATGTTAACTCCCTATGTCATTAGAACATATTATAGAACCAGAAATTCCAAAGGATTTTGTATTAACCGAAAGAGGTTTTGTTTATCAAGGAGAAGAAATCAAACTAGAAAGAAGAGCGAGATATTTATTAGAATCATTCTTAACTGACGGAGTTATTGAAAGAACAAGATATAATGAAAATTTCAAAATAACTAATAAATCTAGAAGTCTTGATGTGGGGATTGTAAAATTAAAAGAAAAATTAGAAGAAGTT
>CAYQQE010000082.1:0-2001 GCA_964419915.1 Candidatus Woesearchaeota archaeon | reverse complement strand
TTCTGATTGTCCAGCAGTTGTAGTTTCTTGTCCACTTGTTGTTACAATTTCTTTTTTCTTAAATGCATTCCCCTCTAAAAACTTAATAATACTTTCTTTATCCTTTATCTCTCCTAAAGGTCTTAAAACTAGTTTTCCATCCCAAACATAAACAGTCGCATTTTGTTTTATTACACCATACAAAGCAAAAGTTCCTACATCAGGAACCAACCTATAATAAGTTCCATCTTTTTGCAAAGCATCTCCAAGATGTGCTTTATCTTTTTCATTCCAAAAAATTAAACTAGTAACTAAAAAATTATCTTTAATTATTTTATCAATTTCTTCTTTATTCAATACTTTTTTCTCAGGTGTTGATGACTGTGTTGAAGGCTTTGAAGGTTGTGGAGTAGTTGAAGTCCCAGTAGATGGTGTAGGAGTTACAGTTTGTGATGAAGGAGGTATTGGTGTTGATGGTGTTCTTGGTGGTCTAGTTTCCTCTTCAGGAGGTCTAGTCTTAAGTTCATTAATTCTTCTATTGAATTCTTTGATTGTCGATTCAAACTTCTTTATTTCTTCAGTTTCAGAACTATCTAATCCAGAAAAAAATCCCCCAGAAGCAGAATCTTTATAATAATTTAACAAAGTTTCAAAATTCTTTAACAAACTACTTACATCATTTTCAGAAAGTTTAACGTAATTTTGTTTATAATAAGTTCTTATCAAATTAGCAATTAACAGACTAGTTGATTTATCTAATGTTCTTTCATCTTCCAAATAATAATTCAATCTATTACCTAAACCACCATGTTCCCTCTGTCTATTATAAAGTATCCTCACTAAAGCACTAAAAACAGCTAAATCTTCTCCTCTATTTAAATGTCCAACAACAGTATTCGCTTCACTTTCATATCTATAAAACCCTTCATAAGCCATAAAAAACTCAGATCCATCACTCATAACAACCCTATATCCCATTTCAGGACCAATTACTTCAACTTTTGCACTTAAAACACTAATACTTAATACACTACTAATAATCAAATACACCATCACCAAAGCAATTATCTTCCTCATTTCACCTCAACCTTCTTAACTTTTTCACCATATTCTTTCATTTTTTCCATTACCCTAATCATATCATCTGTACTCTTAACTTCAACTTCATAAACATAAAATATTAAACCATCTTTCTTTAAATCTTCTTCTGTAAAAGAATGTATATATTCTGCGCCTCCAACAACAACATTTGGCAATTCCATAGGAGGAATTACTAATTCTTTTTTCTCACAAGTCCCACCCATAATAGAAAGCAAAACACCAGTAATAATATTACCAATACTAGGTTCACAATATTCAATTGTCTTCCCAGAATTTTCAATTTATCTTTCTTAATCAACATCAGACTTACATCATATTTTCCGTCAACCAATTCAATCTCATCCATTTCAGGATAAACAACAGAATCCTCAAATTTATCACTTCTTAAATGAACCACAACCATATATTTATCCTTGTCAATCTCAATATTATTCTGATTCTTAACCTTAAATTGCATCTTCTCAAGTTTTTCTAAAGTAAAACTAACACTATCCTCTTCATAAGTATCTATTTCCTTACTTTCACTCAAATAACCATCCTTAGAAGCAATAATAACTCCATTATTACAAACAGGAACTTCCACATAACCATTCTCAACTTCCTTACTGCATAAAAAGTCTCCACAAATAAAATTCACATCAAAATCATCATTAATCTTTATTTTCTTACCAGGAGCATTACAAAATTCTTCATTCTCGCTATTAAACACATTATCATTTTCCCTTGCTTTATTAGCAACTATCTTAACTTTGGTAGCAAAATAAAATTCTTCATCACCTTTCTTAACCTTAAAAACAGCAGGAAATTCTAAATCATAAACAAAATGATAATAAGTGTTACATAGTACCCCAAGCCATGGTATAACTTTTCTAAAAACATCTCCCTTCACAATCTCACCTTTACTAGGCCATACCTCAAATT
>CAYQQE010000081.1:0-2010 GCA_964419915.1 Candidatus Woesearchaeota archaeon | reverse complement strand
CCTTTTTAATTTCTCTAATAAACTTCATATAATCCTTTTTCACTATATGTGCACCACAAGAATACAAATGCCCACCACCATAACCTTCTACTTTCTTTAAAGCCTTTTTAACCAAAGGCAAAATCTCATATTTTCCGCTTCTCAAACTAAACATAACCCTTTCATCTTTTACTCTTCCAATAATTATTAATCTATCAGGAAACCTATACAACAACTCATTACTCAAATCTCCAGTAAAAGTCATTTTTTTACTTGAATAAACAAAAACAATAACCTTCTCATTACCAATACTCTCTAAAGCCTTTTCCAGTAATTCCTCATATTTCTTATTCACCTTCTCATACATTTTATAAACAAATTTTCCCTTGCTTGTCTCTCTATTCAAAATTTCCATAGGACTTTCAATCTTCAATAAAATATTAACAACATTTTTAACATCTGTAATACTTCCTCTCAAAACAAAATTAAGAATTCTACATAATTTCCCAAATTCAGTATTAAATAAAGCCTCACCAGGATCATCCACATCTTCACTTATCAAACCAGATTCGCTCAACTCTTTCATATAATCCTTAGGGATACACCAATCTCCGATAACACCACACATACCAAGCCATAAATAATCTTTAACAATCTCATAACACCAATAAGCTACTGGTCTATTATCTTTTTCATTTTCTTTCCTAGGATTATAAATTTTAACACCTTCAATATCTTGTAATTCATGATGGTCAATCCAAACAATAGGAACATTAACCTTATCAACAAAATCCTGCTCAACTATGGGTATATCTAAAATAAATACCCTATCAGGCATCATTTCCTTAATTTTCTTCAAATATTTCTCATCTAAAACAGGACTTCCTTTAACACACACACCTTTTCCTTTCCCATATTTCTTCTTCAACAATAAATAAGAACACAATCCATCTGTATCATCATCATAAAAAAATAAAGGATTTTCTGACTCCTGTAAAAATCCCCTGATTTCCTTTAATTCCTCTTCCTTAATCATGTTTAAACATAAAACTAAAAAACCTTTATAAATCCATATGTTTTCACAGTTTTATGCAAAGAATCATCCTAGGAATCCTAATAACAATAGTTATTTTCGCATTTTTAAAGCTAAATCAATCAAAAATATTTACCTTACCACAACAGATTATACTAGCTTTATTATTCCCCATTTTACTAATACTAATAATCTTATTTGGTTCTATTTTCCTTATATTTATTATCCTATTGATCTTTATTATTTTAATAATAATTTTTTTACTTTACCTATTCGGAAAAATAAGAATTCAAAGATTTTAATTACTTCCCTCTTCTTCCATGTGCTCTCAAACTTGGTCTTAATTTTTCTGCACCTTTACCTTTATGCCTTAAACCTCTGCTGCTCTTCCCAGCACTTGTTTTCCCTCTAAAAACCCTTCCCTTATGCTTTAACATCTCTATCCATTCAGTATCTTTATACTTAGCTAATTTAACCCTATCTCCAAGAATTATCTCAAACCAATAATATCTTCCATCTTTACCAACTTCATAACTTCCTAAAACCTCACAGTTTCTATATTTTCTATTCACTCTTTCCTCAGCAACCCACCTATAACTCTTACCAACAACCTTTCTTATTGTAGCCCTCTTACTTCTCCTACCTTTTTTCAAAGGTCTTTCTCTTTTCCTTCCACCTCTTTTTAATCTAGTTCTAACAACTAAATAACCATCCTTAGCCTTATAACCCAAACTTCTTGCTCTATCAATTCTAGTAGGCCTATCAATTCTTATTATTGCTGGTTCTTTTCTCCAAAGAATTAGTCTTTCTCTCCATAATTCGCCTAAATTCTTTTTAGGTTGTTTCCATGCATCTCTCACATACTTATAAAATCCCATTTAGCCTCCATTCTTTTCCTTTTCTTCAATTCGTTTTCAGTTAATGCTTTTCTGAAAAGGGTTATTCGAGTAAGCAACTACTCACATCTACAAATTCATTAAATTAAACCCTTTTTAAAA
>CAYQQE010000080.1:0-2024 GCA_964419915.1 Candidatus Woesearchaeota archaeon | reverse complement strand
TGGGCCCGACGAGATTCGAACTCGCGACCCTCTGCTTTCTTCATCTTTTTAATAGAAGGCAGATGCTCTATCCAGGCTGAGCTACGAGCCCTTATAGACGAAAAAAAAGCGTAAAGTATATAAATATTTACTGTTTTTTTAAGGTAATGCTAGGTGAAAGTTATTATAAATTTATGAAACAAGGCTTTTGCTTAGTCAAAAAGGTCTCTATTCTTGTTGCTTAAATCAAGCGCATTCCTTAAATTTTCTGGAGTGTGCAGTTATTGCTTCAAGAAAGGAGTTTATATGTTAAGAAAAGAAAAAGCAAATAAGAAAGAAGGGGAATTAGCCATTATTGTAGATAGGAGTATAGAATTTGATATATTAGAGCAATCATTAAGAGGAGAGAATTGGTTGGAATACCATTTAGGAAATCATCGAGATAGTAATAGAAGCCATTATGTTGGTGTAGAAGATGTTGATGGTCAAGCTTTTTTTAGAGTTTATGTTAATGGTATTGAAGAAGGAGATAAGATAGTAAGTGCTTCATGTATTGCTTATCCTAAACAGGGTTATTTAGGTGGTCAAGAGATTAAAATGAATGGAGAATTATTGTGTAAGGTTCCTAAGGGTTGTAATACTGTTTGGATAGGAGATGGAGGAACAAGATATGTGTTTCTTAAAGATTAGGTTAGAGATTTTAGGTATTTTATTAATCTTAGCTCTATGAATTTAGAACATTTTTTCATAATTTAAAGGTGTGAAATGAGATTAGAATGTTTTACAACAGAACAATTGGATAAGGTTGAATTTGAAGTTCCTAGAAGAGATGGGAATGTTTATGTTAGGGCTAGAACAAAAAAGGATGAGAATATTGTTTATTCTAATTTAATGTTTTATTGTGAGAGAGATAATGGAAGTATTGATATAGGTAGACTTGAGGAAATGATAAAGGATGATGTTTCTTTGAATTCCGAAATTGAGGTTTGTTGTGAATATGTTAGAATTCCTAAAGGTAGTAAGATTGTTAGAGTAAATTATAATGGTAAAAAAGGTAATGGTGCTAAGACTAGATATGTTTTTAAATAAAAACTTTTAAATAAAAAAGAAAATTTAGATTTAAAATGATTGGTTTTAAGAAGATTGAGAAGAAATGGCAAGAGAAATGGGAGAAAAAAAAGGTTTTTGAGGTTAAAGAGGGTAAAAAGAAATTTTATGTTCTTGAAATGTTTCCATATCCTTCATCGCAGGGGTTGCATATGGGCCATGCTTTTAATTATACTATTGGAGATATTTATGCAAGATTTAAGAGGATGAAAGATTTTAATGTTTTGTATCCAATGGGTTATGATAGTTTTGGGTTACCAGCTGAGAATGCAGCAATTCAAGCAAAAATACATCCTAAGAAATTTACTGAAAAAGCTATTCAGAATTTTATAAAACAACAAAAATCTTTGGGTTTAAGTTATGATTGGAACAGGATTATTTCAACATGTGAACCAGAGTATTATAGATGGAATCAATATTTTTTCTTAAAATTTTTAGAGAAAGGTTTGATTTATAGAAAAAAAGCTCCTGTAAATTTTTGTAGAAAGTGTGATACTGTTTTAGCAAATGAGCAAGTGCATAATGGAAGATGTTGGAGACATAAGGATGTTGATGTAGAAACAAAACAATTAGAACAATGGTTTATTAAAACTACAAAATATGCTGATGAGTTATTGAAAGTTGATAAATTGGATTGGCCTAAAAGGATAAAGATAATGCAGAAGAATTGGATTGGTAAGAGTTATGGCACTGAAATTTTGTTTGAGATAAATAATGAGAAATGGAAAATATTCACAACAAGACCTGATACTATTTATGGTGTTACTTTTATGGTTATTTCTGTACAACATGAAAGGTTAATGGAGTTGGTAAGTGAAAAAGAAAAAAAGAATGTTGAAAAGTTCTTAAAAAATATAAAGAAAATGAATGATGAAGATTTAGAGAAGGAGGGTGTTTTGACTGGTAGTTATGCTATTAATCCTTTAACTAATGAGAAA
>CAYQQE010000079.1:0-2072 GCA_964419915.1 Candidatus Woesearchaeota archaeon | reverse complement strand
ACTAAATCAGGAACAAAACTTCCAGTTTCTATTTTATGTATAATTGATTCCTTAACATTTAATTCTTTGGCAACATCTCTCTGCATTAGATTCTTCCTTTCTCTAGCCCTCTTAACAATCTCTCCAAAACCCTCAACCAAATCTTCAACATTCTCATCAACTTTCTTAAATCTAATAGGTTTCACAATTCTTATTTCCTCAATAACATCGCCAAATTTACTACACCAACTACAAACCTTCAAGATCGTTCCTTCAACATTCACCCTAACTAATCCATCCTCTTTCCCACACATATCACAATTACCCATCTTCTTTAATTATTTTATTCAATCTCTCAATATTATAAACACCATCTAATTTAAGTTTCTCATTAATCAATAAACTTGGTGTTTTACTGATATTATAAGCATTTTTCATAATATTAATCATAGATATATTCAAATCTAAAGGTAATGGTATCAACATCAAATTACTACCGTGTTCCTCTTTCAATTCTCTTAAAATAATAGATTGTGTTTCTTGTTCAACTTTTTCCTCTTCTTTAGGTTTATCTTTATAGAAATAAACTAGATTAACATAATCAACATTACATTTATCCTTTATCAAGATACTATTCAACCAAAACTCAACCTTCAATAAAGCATATCTCTGTTTATCAATTAATAATTCATCATTCAATTTATTAGATCTTTCATATCTCTCTAATTTTAATCCCTCATTATAAACCCTATCAGCAAATTCTAAATTCTCTTTAACAGCAGCTCCACATAAAAATGGATTTAATGTCTGATAATAGGAATTTAATAATTTAGCATCAGCCCACTCAATTTCTATTCTCTTATATTCATCTCTAATACTCTTAACCCTACTTCCTTCTAATAAATAACCCAAAGAAACACCTAACAAAAATACAATTAATGTAAAAATTGCAGCCTTCCAAAAAATATCTTTTTGTTTCACCATTGCATACTACCAAATGCATATTTATAAATAGCATGAATCAACATAAATGGATTCAACGCCAAATATATCAACAAATAACTAAGTAGTATAAAAGAATTATTAAAGTTAAACCTAATTTTCATACTTCTATAACAAAAGTAAACATAAACCAAAGTAACTGAAAATAAACTCAACCAAAAAAAGGTAAAAATATTTGGTGTTAAATTTAAACTATGAACATAAAAACCAAAAGAAGAATTAGTATACAAAGATTCAGCTAAAGAACTCAAATAAAACAATCTGTCCAAAAAGATATAAGAAAAAATTCCTAAACCAGTTAAACTCAAAATCAAACTTAACCCAAAAAATGGTGAAATAAAACTTCCTAAAACCCCAAATCTACCTCTAAACAAAGTACCCTTATACTTCAACAAGGTCTGTAAACCACCAATATGCCATCTTAATCTTTGTCTCCAAAATTTCTTAAACTTATTTGGTGGTACTGTAAACACTTGTGCAGATAAACACATCCCTATCTCATATTTATTCCTCAACAAATTCCAAGTTATCTCTATATCCTCTGTCATATTCTCAATATCAAAACCACCAATATTTTCCAAAGCACTCTTCCTATAAATACTCAAAGCACCTGGTGTAACATAAACACAACCTAAAAAATCAAGTAATTTCCTTGCCCAAGAAATAAACACATATTCAGTAGCCTGCATTTTTTCTAACAAATTCTTAGGTTCTTTAACCAAAACACAACTAGTAACTGCTCCTGTTTTTTCACTAAATTGACTTATCATCTTCTTAAAAGAATCTTCACTAGGATAAGAATCAGCATCTATCACTGCTATAAATTCACCTTTAGCAATTTTCAAAGCCCTATTCAAGGAATCAGCCTTGCCACTGTTCTCCTTACTTAACACATTAACACCCATTTCTTTAGCTCTTTCAAAAGTTTTATCTTTACTACCATCATCAATTACCAAAACCTCTAATAAATCCTTAGGATAATCAGAATCTAAAACCGCTTTTATTGTACCTTGTATCGTACTTTCTTCATTAAATGCTGGTATTAAAACACTTAAACTAGGAAGTTTTTCATTAATCTCGACATCAAACAT
>CAYQQE010000078.1:0-2076 GCA_964419915.1 Candidatus Woesearchaeota archaeon | reverse complement strand
CTATTCAATCTCAGCTCTACTCAAATATATCTCTATCTCACCAAAATGTTCTTCCTGTTTCAGATCAATTTTATCATTAGCCAAATGCATCAAAGGAACGAAAACACTAATCTTGGCTTGTTTTTCTTCACTCTTAACTAAATCAGTAAACATCATTCTTTCTTTCACACTTAAAAATTCTTTAATTTGAGCATAAATCTCTTTTATTTTTCCTAAAACATCTACTTTCCTATCAGGAACAACAATCTCATCAACCTCTTTCTCTCTAATCTTCCTAATAGTTCTTCTCCTATCAACGTCTAAAGCTTTGGTTAATGCATTTATCAAATCATCAACACTAACCTTTCTTTTTCTAGGATGTGGTGTTTTTGGTATTAAATGAATATCAAAATCTCCTTCTTCTACTTCTACATCTCCTAAATCCTCTTCCTCAACTTCCCTATTAAACAAATAACAATCAAAATTAAACAGATCTTCATCAACTAATTTATTACTTTTAATTCTCAACAGAATAGCAGAGGCCAATAACATCTTACCAGAAATAAAAAAATTAACTTCCTGTAATTTACGAATAACCTCTAAATATTTTCTAGCTAATAAAGAGATATCTATATCCCAAGGATTCATTTGCTCTGTCTTTACTAACTCATAAATCAAACTCTGCCAGGTTATCTCATCCTTACTCATCAACATTTCAAATAACTTGTCTTGCATCATCCTCTATTTATTTTCAG
The DNA here is from genome assembly GCA_964419915.1 of Candidatus Woesearchaeota archaeon. Taxonomy (GTDB): domain Archaea; phylum Nanobdellota; class Nanobdellia; order SCGC-AAA011-G17; family ARS1178; genus ARS1178. Next base: position 1,342 of record CAYQQE010000078.1, on the reverse strand, counting down.
AATTTATAAAGGTTTAGTTAATACATTATAAAGTTGAAAGCTGAAACCAAAATTTTTAAATAGATTACTATTTTACTTGTTTAATCATGGTAGAAAAATTAGAATTAATGAGATCCACTAATGAATATCCATGTCTTTGGGACGATCTTCTTAAAAAGGACCAAAGTACATATGCAACAGTTTACACTTTAGAAGAAAAACGAAAGGATGACTTAAATAGCATCCCTGGGATTAATAAAGGGCAAGATGGAGTTTGGGACATAGTTTTAGACGTCAAACAATTGACACTAGATAATGTTGCTAATTCTTTGAAAAATTTATCCCAAATTACAGGAATAGAATATAAGTTAATTGGCTAAAATCAAAATTGAATATAATCGCTGTTATGTGTTTTTTCTGCAAGAAAAAATGCCGAAGCAAAGCGTAGGCACAGTATGACGCAGGACATTATCCACTAGAATAAAAATCTTGTATTTCTTTCCAAAGTCCATCTTCTTTTTTTGCTAAAGAGTATCTTACAATTATATCTTCTCGACCAATTAATTCTTTTGAAGTTCTATCAAAACCAGAAGATGATTTTGAGATTGTTAAATGAGGATTATAATTATCTCCAAAATATTGTCTTGCAATTGCATCAAAATCTTCACTAGCGTAATTTCTTGCAACAGAAACAACGTTCTTGTGCAATTGCAAAAGTTCATCTGAACGAGATAATTTTAACACTAAAGAATCTTTATCAAAATCATCGAAACCTAATGTTCCAATTTCAAAAGGATTAAATCTGATTTGAGACAAATCAGTAACTAAATTATTTTCCTGTTCAGGTTCCATATAAAAAACACAAAGCGTAGAATGTAATCCTGAACCTGGAAGAACTATATGATTTTGTCTCAAAATTAAATCAGACAATTCTTTGTTTGGTCGAAAATAGGCAAGATACTTCATAATTAGTGGAAAGAAAGGTAGTAATATAAATATTTGGATAATGTCCGAGTAATATTGCACATAACTCTTTATATACGCAAACCCTTAAATTCCTTACCCACAACCTTTCTAACAGTTAAATTTCCATCTTCACAACCACTTTTTCTGTTATCTCTCTTGAATTATAAACCACCAAAATCCTATAATAACATAAAATTTAAATACACCATAATACAATTACCTTAATATGGCAAAAAGAAGTATATTAGACTGGATAAGTTTAGTTTTAGTAATAATTGGAGGTTTAAACTGGGGTCTAATCGGTTTATTTAATTTCGACTTAATAAGAGCAATTCTAGGTTCAATTCCAGTTCTCCAAAAAGTAGTATATGTTTTAGTAGGTATTGCAGCACTTTAC
>CAYQQE010000077.1:0-2079 GCA_964419915.1 Candidatus Woesearchaeota archaeon | reverse complement strand
ATTTGATAAACCAGAAACAAGTTCATCAAAAGATAATACAAATAGTTTAGCTTCTTGTAACATGATCTTACCGATTACGAAACAAGAATACAAACATTTATAAACACATGTTAATTATTCTTTACATATGTTAAATATTATTAACAATTTAAAACCTTTTTTTGAAGACTGTTATAGAAGGATCAATGTCAGAGAATACTCTAGGATAATGAAAGTATCACCGCCAACCGCTTCTAAAACATTATCAGAATATGAAAGATTAGGATTATTATCAAGAGAAATAGAAAAGAATTATATTTTTTACTATGCAAACAAAAACAACAAATATTTCATTGATTTAACAAGAATTTACTGGCAGAATAAACTGTCTTCATTTATCGATTATTTAAACCAAAATCTACTAGACCCGACAATCATATTATTTGGTTCATTGGCAAAAGCAGAGACCAGAATAAACTCAGATATCGACCTGTGTATAATAGCTCATAAGAAAATGATACATACCACGAATTTTGAAAAAGAATTAAAAAGGAAAATACAATTGTTCTTTTTCGATTCAGTAAAAAACATAAAGAATAAAGAACTTGCTAATAACATAATAAACGGATATACACTAAAAGGAAGGATAAAATTATAATGGATTTCAAAGAGTGTCTTAAAAAGAAAATAGCAAAAAGAGTAAATATCGATGAAGAACTAATCAAATCTCTATTAAAAACAAGTCAGAACAGATTAGATTCTGAAGAAAAACTTGAATTAAATGATACAACTTCTAGTTCAAAAATATCTCTTGCTTATGATTCATTAAGAGAGATTCTGGAAGTGTTAGCGTTAAAAAACAGATTTAAAATCTACAATCATGAATGCTACACTTATCTATTAAAAGAAGTATTAAATGAAAGTTCTAAAGGTAATGAATTTGATGAATTAAGAAAAATAAGAAATAGCATAAATTATTATGGTAAAATCATATCAATAAATGAAGCAAAAAATGTTTTGGATAGGATAAAAAAACTAAGAAGAGAAATAATAAAGATATTATAAATTATTTCTAATTGGTTCCTTACTATCTTCTATTGCTTTTTTTATATCTCCAAACTCTCTTTTAGTAATATGACTTTGTTTAAAATCTCTTTCTACCAGACTTAAACCAATATCCAATCTTTCAATTACTATTCCCTACACTATTTTCTGTAAACACGGTGACTATATTTCAAAAACATTATAAAGAAACAATTATTTTATATTATAGTAATCCACAATATACTTCTTGTGTCTACTTTAGAAAAATTTATAAATAATGTAGACATAAATAATCCGTGGTATACACAGAAGTAAGAAAAATTAATGGAAGAAGATATTATTATAGAGTCCTCTCTTTAAGAAAAGGCAAGAAAATTTCAAAAAGGAGGTTATATCTTGGTAGTGAACTATCAAACCCAGAGCTTTCAAAAAAGGAAGAGGAAGCAGATAAAAAGTTGTTATCTATTAAAACCAACAAAGAACTTGAGAAGCTTAAATCTAAAATAATAAAAATTTTGAAGAAAAATCATGTAAACAGAGCAGGCATTTTTGGAAGTTACTCAAAAAACAAACAAAAAAAGGACAGTGATATTGATATATTGATACAATTAGATCCACCTTATAATAAAAATATTAGTTTAATAGACCTAATAAGGTTAGAAAAAGTTCTTGAGAAAAAGTTAGGTAAAAAAGTAGATTTAGTAGAATACTCTGCCTTGCACCACTTAGTGAAGGATAAAATTTTAAAAGAGGAGATTAAGATAATATGAAAGACGATTTTATATTTCTCGAACACATCCTCGAGAGTATAAGAAATATAAGGGAATTCTCCAAGGGGCTTTCTAAAGATGAATTCACAAAAAGTAGATTAAAACAAAGCGCAATCATAAGGGAACTAGAAATCATAGGAGAAGCCAGTAAAAATCTATCAGAGAATTTTAAGAAAAAGCATAAAATTATTGAATGGAAGATAATTGCTGGATTTAGAGATAAGTTAATCCATCATTATTTTGGGATAGAATTAGAAAGAATTTGGAATGTATTAAAAAAAGATCT
>CAYQQE010000076.1:0-2089 GCA_964419915.1 Candidatus Woesearchaeota archaeon | reverse complement strand
ACAGCACCTAATTTAAGTGCTGTTTCAATAAGCAAGACATGTACATCTGCAACATTAACATGGACAACTAATGAAGACAGTAATTCAAGTGTGAGATATGGAAAGACAATAAGTTTAGGTGCTGGAGTAGGTAGTGCAACATTAACAACATCACATTCTTTGGGTGTTTCTGGTTTAGAAGATGGTACTTTGTATTATTACAATGCAACAAGTTGTGATGCTGCTAAGAATTGTAATACATCAGGAAGCAGTTTTGTAACTAATACTGGTTGTCAAGGTGGAGGAGGTGGTGGTGGAGGACCTGGACCAGAACCTGAACCTACACCAACAATACCTCCTGTTCCACCAATACCCCCTATTATCCCACCAGGACCGGTACAACCAGATGTACCAATAGATAATTCAATAAAAGAGTTTGTATCTGGATTTTTTGCTAAAGGGTTTTTTAATACAACAAAAGTAGATGTTAGTGCAACCTATAGATGTGGTGGTATAGAATTAAGTTTAGGAGAATTAGCAACAATACAACTGAATATTGAGAAAATAAAAAATTTTGATCTTCCAAAATTATTTTTCTATTTTGGAGAAAAAAGAGAATATTGTGCATGGTGTTATGATGGTGTGAAGAATTATGATGAGGAAAATGTAGATTGTGGCGGAAGTTGTGGGAAATGTGAAGTGGTTAGTGGTTATTATAGTAAATGGCCTAAGGGAATTGTTGTTTTGTTGTTTTTATTGTTGTTTGTAAATAGTATATTTTTAGTAGAAAAATTTGACAGGAAAAAGTTTAGGTTTGGTGTTATATTGATAATGCTTATTTTTGTATTAACAATTATATTTGCTTTAAGGAATATTTATTATTCATATTCATGGATTTTTGCATTATTGATGTTGTTTATCTTGTTTTATTTGATGATTTATGATTCGGAAGGTAATTTAGGGAATTTGATTAAGTTTTTTAAGAAGAAACACAGATATGATAAATATGATGATCTGTATAATTATGATAAGTTAAAAGAAAAATATGATGAGTTATTTGAAAATGTAGAGAGGGATATTAAATCTGGAAGATTAGATAAAGCAAAGAGTTTGTTTGAGGAGTTATTAGGGATTTATAATAAATTATTGAGGTATTTAGGATATAGTGAGAGAGTTAGTTTGTACAGCAAATTAACTAGTTTAAGGAATAAATTAGAAATGAGGATTTTAGTGAAGAAAACTAAGGATAGGGTTATAGGATATAAAGTTGAGAAAGAAAAGGAACTAAAAATTAAGGAAATAAAAATAGATTTTAGTAAAGTAAAAGAGCATTATGGAAAAGTTAAGAAAAGGTTTAGGAAGATTTTTAAAAGGGACAAGGAGTTAGAAAGCTTGAAGAGAAAGGTTTATGGGAAGCGAAAACCTTAAATATAAGTTATACGTTTATGTATAATTATGGTAATCGTAGAAAATGAAATAAAACAATGGGGAAATTCATTAGGTTTAGTTATTCCTTCTGAAACAGTTAGAAAATTGCATTTAATTAAAGGTGAGGTTGTTGAAGTGGATATAAAGAAAAAGAAGAAAATAAATGCTTTTGGTTTGTGTAAAGGAGCAAGGTCTTTTAAGGAGGAAGAAGAACCACATAAAGAATTTGGTGATTAAATGCTTTATATTATTGATACTTATGCTTGGGTGGAATACTTAATCGGTTCTAAAAAAGGAGAAACACTAAGGAAATTGTTTGATAGTACTTCTAACAATTTTATTACACTGGAATGTTGTTTGGCAGAAATTAATGGATGGTGTATTAAGAATAAACTTAATTTTGAGAATATTTATTCTGTGATAAGAAGCAATTCTGAGATTAGAACGGTATTAACTGAAGATTGGATTAGAGCTGCTAGAATAAGATTTGAAATGCGAAAAAAAATTAAAAATTTTGGATTAATTGATTCAATAATTTTGATAAAGCAAATGGAATATGATTGTAAAATTGTTAGTGGTGATTTACATTTTAAGAATTTAAAGAATGTGGTTTATGTGGGTGATTAAAGGAACGAAAATATGAAAAAAGAAAACATTATCTTATTTGCAATATTTTTGTTAG
>CAYQQE010000075.1:0-2166 GCA_964419915.1 Candidatus Woesearchaeota archaeon | reverse complement strand
AAATAAAACCAAAATTGAAAAAGATTTTGTTAAGAAAATTTATGTCTTAATAACAATAATCGCTTTAATTTTTGCTTATACTTTAATAGTATCCAGATCAATGAATATCATCGGAAAGGCTGTTATAATAGGTGAAGAAAAAACATCTGAAGAATCCTCTGTTATAGCTATTCCAACAATATACAAAAAGTCTCCATTTGATTGGGTTTTGCCAAATACAATACCCGAAGCAGACGAAATAACAGACACTATTTCAATATTTGCCTCCCCAGGGGAATATGAACCAGCGAGTTTTGTTGTTTATCCAGATCAAGATATGAAACAAGTAACAGCACATGCTACAGATCTTATTATGGGAGCTAATATCATCCCAAAAGAAAATATTGACATTAAGATTGTCAAGGTATGGTTACAGGCAGGACTAGACAGAAGAATGGAAGAGCCTATTTTAGTTCCAGAACTTCTCTTATACAACGACAATGACATTTTAACAGGTGGAATTAACCCAGACTGGAATTTTATTCAAGGAATAAACCAAAATGCTTTATTTTTCAAAAATACCACAATAAGATATAACTCGACAAAAAATGGAAATAAAACAATTAATGCAAACATTGGAACAATTGACTTCTGGTTCAAAACCGAGTGGTTAGGTAACAATAATAAAAAAAGGGTTTTTTTCAGGCTAGATGACAAAAATAGTGGTTACTTGAGCATCGAACTTCTAAACAATAACAGAATCTATGCAAATTACATGAAGAATTCTAATTTGCGCTGTTATATCAGCACATCAGGAGCAGACCCCATGCAATGGCACAGAGTAACAATAACCTGGAACGTAAACGAACAAAGACTTAATCTTTATTTTGACGGAAATTCATATGGACTAAAGTGCACTACTAATGGTGCTATAACTGAAATACAACCTGACAACTATGTTTATTTAGGCCCGACTTTTGATTTATATTCAGCAATGGATTTATTCAGAATCTACAACTATGAAGCTTCGCAAAATGAAATTCAAAATGGTTTTGAAAATTCTAGGATTATATTCAATGAGTCATTTGATTCAGAGAGCAGCATAAAAAATAATACAGGCTTTGCGTACAGGTTTGAATATGTTCCGCCATTAATCTCAACATCTTTAGAGACAAATATCACGGCACAAACAAGCAAGCAATTTTGGATTAATGTTAAGGTTCCTGAAGACGCAAAACCAGGAATTTATAAATCAAATGTAACGTTGAGTTCTTCAAATTCAAATGATAAAATAATTACTCTTGAAGTTAATGTTCTTCCTATAATACTCAAGGAACCATCAAAAAAATATATTATATTCTATCAACATAAGCCGAAAACAAACCTTCTTTCCGAAGAAGAAATCCTGGATTTGAACTTAGATGATATCCACAGTCATGGCTTTGAAGGAACAACATTGAATGTTTTATCAGATGAAAACTATTTCAGAAATTATCTCTATAATGTTCTAGAAAGAGGAATGGATGGTCCTTTTATTTTTGATTCAAATAACTACCAAAACACAATTTCAATACTTCAGGAATACAATTTACCAAAATACCATTATGGAATTGATGAACCAAACAGTCTCAATAAGGCAATCCCAAGCAACAGCTTAAGGCATCAGATAAGGGAATCTTATGATATTCATCAAGCAGGTGGTCTTGTTGTTACAAGTATCCAATACCAGAATTCAAAAGCCCTTGATGATCCGACAAGTTACGCTTACGATCAGATAGACCCAGCATCGAACGACGCTCTGACATTTAAACAAGAAGGGATAGTCTATGAAAGCCTAGATATTGCAAATTACCACGCAACAGAATTAAATATGGATAATTTAAAACAAGACAAACCACTTTGGGATTATATACAAAGATTAAGGAATGGTTCAGAAGAGAAAAACAAATCAAGAATTGAGGTTTATTACTGGCAGATATGGGTTGAAAAGCCAAAGCTAAACAGACTACAATCTGGGTATTTTTTGTGGACATCAAAGCTTGATGGCATCATGCCATGGTCCTACCAAGCAAATACAGACATTAAGATTCATGGAGACCCATTTGATGACTTTGATGGAATTCATAATCAAAAATTAAGAGACACAAAAACAACTTACCCTTCTCAGCAAGGCCCGATACCAACCAC
>CAYQQE010000074.1:0-2210 GCA_964419915.1 Candidatus Woesearchaeota archaeon | reverse complement strand
TATCTATCTTCCCAATTTTCCCAACTTTGTCCATTAAGATACCTAACCATCCGATTTGGGCTCCATTGTCAACAAGTAAATCATTCTTAGGAATAAAACATTTGCCTTTCCTTTCCTTACACATTATCTTCCCCATTTCCTTCAATCTTTCATTACAACAAACCCCACCACCAAATAATAATTCCTTCTTGTCACAATGAGCCATTGCTCTTTCACTTACCTCAATTAACATACTAAAAACAGTTTCCTGCAAAGAATAAGCTAAATCTTCTTTTTTAATTCCATTATCATATTTCTGTTTTAAATTAGTTAATATTCCAGAAAAACTAACATCCATACCCTTAACAACATAAGGTAATTCAACATATTTTCCATTCTTACTTAATTCATAAATTTTAGGACCACCAGGAAAACCCAAACCAATATACCTAGCAAAACTATCTATAAAATTTCCGCAACCCATATCTAAAGTCTCTCCAAAAACCCTATATCTTCCACCTTCATAAGCTATAACTTGTGTATTAGCACCAGAAGCATACAAAAAAACAGGATCTTTAGCACCAGTAACTAATTTTCCAATTTCCAAATGTGCAATACAATGATTCACAGGAATCAATCTAACTTTTAATTTCTTGCTTAATTCTTTCCCAAATTCCATTCCAACTTTTAAACATGGAGGCAAACCAGGAGCATTAGAAAATGCAACCAAATCAATATCCTCTAATTTTATTTTAGCACCTTCTAATGCTCTCTCTAAAACACCAGAGTTAACTATTTCATGATGTTTTGCTGCTTCAATAGGAATTATTCCACCTTTCTCAGTTACATAACTCTCTTTAACATTAGCTAATATTTTTCCCTTATCTGTTATTATCCCTATACCAAAAGTGTGAGCTGTTGATTCTATGCCTAAACATATCATATTCTCAAAACAAACAAATAACTTTAAATATTTTTCTAACATTCTCGATTAAAATGGCTACACAAGAACAAGATTTAGAACATCACTTAATATTAGAAGATATAATTACATTAGAAGCAGAATTAAAACTCCTAACAGAACCATCAGAAATAATTGACACAAGAAGAAGACTAGCAAAACAATACATTAGGGTAAAAAATCTAGACGCAGCAGAATCCCAATATTTAACATTAATCACATCAGACACAAAAAGAAGACAGGAATACGAGAATGCTTTAAATGAAATCAGAATAGGACAACAAGCTCAATTTTGTGCTGAACTTTGTGAAAAATATGGAGATTTATGAAAAATATAGAAACGACAACAACAAAACCTTTTTATAAAACCTTCTTTTTCTTCTTTATATGAAAACAGAAAAGTCTATAGGAGTCATTATTTTCCAAAAAAACAAAGAAATAAAATATCTTTTACTAAAATATGAAAGATACTGGGGTTTTGTAAAAGGCAACGTAGAAACAAATGAAACAGAAAAACAAACAGTTATTCGTGAAGCAACAGAAGAAACAGGAATCAAAGATTTAAACTTCATAGAAAACTTCAAAGAGATTCTGGATTATATCTACAAATGGAACAATAACCTAATCTCAAAACAGGTAATAATGTTTCTAGCAGAAACAAAAACAGAGAACATCAGATTATCATATGAACACCAAGGTTATAAATGGTTAATATATGAAGAAGCTCTAGAACACCTAAAATTTGAAAATCTTAAAAAACTTTTAGAAAAAGCAGATGATCTCCTCAAACAACAAAATTAATAAACTTCTTTTTCTTTTAATCCTAAAAAGAGGTTGAAATGATAAACCAAGAATTAGCTAAAATTTTCTATGAAATAGCTAATATTCTAGAATTCAAAGATATTCAATGGAAACCACAGGCTTACAGAAAAGCAGCAAGAACCCTAGAAAACCTACAACAACCAGTAACAGAAATTTACAAAAAAGGTTCTTTAAAAGCACTAGATGAATTACCAGGAATAGGAAAAAATATCTCTAAAAAAATAGAAGAATACATCAAAACAAAAAACATTAAAGAATACCAAAAATTAAAAAAACAAACACCATTCAACTTACAAAAATTAATGGACATTTCCTCTTTAGGACCAAAAAGAATTAAAACTCTTTACCAAAAACTAAAAATAAGAAATATTCAAGATCTAAAAAAAGCAATTCAGCAACACAAAATACAAAAATTACCTGGTTTCAAGGAAAAATTAGAAAAAGATAT
>CAYQQE010000073.1:0-2234 GCA_964419915.1 Candidatus Woesearchaeota archaeon | reverse complement strand
TTGTATTTACTTACCTTTATACTATTTAAAGATAAAAGATTATCGTTAATATCAGCATTATCTTTGGCAATTTCTCCATGGCATATACATTTTAGTCGTGGTGGGTGGGAAGTTAATACTGCAGCTTTCTTTATGCTTTTTGGTGTTTATCTATTTATTAAGTTTATTAAAAATAAGCAAAGCTTGCCACTTCGTGGTAATAATTGGAAAAATTTACTCTTTAGTTTTATTTCATTTGGAATATCACTTTATACATATCACTCAGCAAGATTAATAGTTCCTCTTTTGGGCTTGGGACTACTTGTTATCTATTGGAAAGAATTAGATATTTTTAAAAACCTAAAGAAATATTTGATTTATTTTTTACTATTTTTACTATTTTTATCTCCTTTAATTTACGATTTTACTAAAGGATCTGTTGGTTCGAGAGTAGCGGGGGTTGGTTTATTTGCAGACCCAGGTCCCATTTCAAGGATAGAAGAGCAAAGGACAGAACATGGTAATTTTAAAAGTTTACCTGCAAGGGTAATACATAATAAATTTGTTAATTTTAGTTTAGCTTTTCTTGAAAATTGGAGTGAACATTACCATGGATTATTTTTATTTCTCTCTGGAGATGATATACAAAGAAACAAAGTTCCAGAAACGGGACAAATGTATCTTCTCGATGCTGTTTGGCTGGCAATAGGTCTATTGTGGACAGTTAAAAACATTAAGAATAAAGGAGTACAATTTGTACTATATTGGTTAATAATTGCCCCAATGGCAGCCGCTTTAACGTTTCAATCTCCACATGCCTTGCGAGCTCAAAATATGGTTATACCTCTAGTTATAATTAGTAGCTTGGGATTAAATCAGGCGATAAATTGGATTTACTCTCGAAAGCGTTATCTTAAGGTATTTATTATAGGTTTGGTAATTGTAATCTCGTGGAGTTATGTAAGGTATTTACATATGTATTGGGTACATATGTCAAAAGAATATCCATATTCTAGCCAGTATGGGGTAAAAGAATTGGTTACATACCTTAAGGAGAACAATAAAACATATAAAGACATAATTATTACTGATCGGTATGATCAACCGTATATTCTTTACCTTTTTTATACCAAATATGACCCAGCTAAGTTTCAGAAGGATCATACATTAACAGCAAGGGACGGATATGGTTTTTCAACTGTTAGAGATTTTAGTAATCTACACTTTTATTCTGTAAAATTTGAAGAGATGAGAACAGAATATCCAAACTCATTAATAATAGGAACCCCAGAGGAAATTCCTGATGAAGGGAATATAATAAAAAGAATATATGGCACAAATGGTTTTGAATATTTTGATATAGTAGCTAATTAAATATGAAATTATCTGTAGTACTAGCAACAAGAAATGAGGAAGAGAATATTGCCCGTTGTCTAAAAAGCGTTAAAGATATCTCTGATGAGATAATTATTTTTGATGAACACTCAACTGACAAAACAAGAGAGATTGCTGAGGGGTTGGGTGCAAAAATATATCTTGAAGAACATCATGAAATATTTCACATCACTAAACAAAAAGCGCTAGAACAGGCAAAAGGTGAATGGATATTGCAACTTGATGCAGATGAAGTAGTTACACCAAATCTTGCTGAGGATATTTTAGATGTAGTCAATAAAAAGATTAAGACAAAAGATTATAATCCACTTTTTCTACGTCATCAAAAGTTAATAGAAGAACGTGATGGGCAAATAGGAAAACATACTGGGGAAGTTGTTGGTTATTTTATTCCAAGAAGAAATATATTTTTAGGAAAACCTCTAATTCACGCTGGAGTTTACCCTGATGGAGTTATTCGTTTAGTTAAAAATGGCTCTGCAAAGTTTCCTTGCAAATCAGTACATGAACAAATAGAACTTAATGGTGAGGTTGGTTGGCTTGATGGAGATTTACTTCATTATGATTCTCCAACAATGTCACGCTACTTTGGCAGGTTGAATAGGTACACAGACCTTCATGCTGAAGAATTAAAAGAAAAGAGATTAAGAATAAATTTATTTAGTTTTATTAATTATGTTTTTTGTAAACCATCAGCAACGTTTCTGAATTTATTTATAAGACACAAAGGATTTTTAGATGGACCCAATGGATTTCTTTGGAGTTTTTTCTCTGCTCTTCATTTTCCTATTGCTTATTTTAAATATCTGACAAATAATAGGGAGAACAAATAGCATGGATTTAAAAAATAAAGTTGCAGT
>CAYQQE010000072.1:0-2387 GCA_964419915.1 Candidatus Woesearchaeota archaeon | reverse complement strand
GCATATAACTCCTAGCATTTTCAACATGTTTCATTAAGCTTTCCATTTTTAACCTCCAAATTTTTTTACATAATCATCCATTAATTTTTCTGCTTTATCCTTATCCCCATTTAAATCTGCAATCAAAATTTCTTTCTCCATCTCTACTTTACTCCTTAATTCCTCATTAACAAATTTCTCATCATATAATTTAATAATTAACTCTATCACTTCTTTCTTTTTCATTCAAAATTCTAATAAAACCCATATATATCTTATTTACCCATATTCAACCTATCCAACAATATTTAAATATTCTTCCCTATGTTAAGAAACATTTATATATTATCTAATATTCTTTATATAAAATGCAAAGAAAAGTTATAAAACAAGGAAAAGATACATTAACCATAACATTACCAAGAGGATGGACAAAAAAATATGATATTTTTCCAGGAGACGAATTAAATCTAGAAGAACAAGAAAGATCACTAATATTAACAACAGAAAAAGGTTTCTCATTACAAAAAACAATAATTAACACTAAAGACCTAGATGCACGAATGATATGGAGAAAATTCGGTTCTGCATATAGAACAGGCTATGATGAAATACATATTATCTTTGATGATCCAAAGAAGAAATACCCAGATATTTGCAAAAGCTTTACAGACCCAAAAGGAACTCTAAGTACCATTGAATTAATTCAAAATCTAAACAGATTCATTGGAATAGAAATTATAGACCAAAAAGCAACATACTGTAAATTAAAAGACTTAGGAAAAACAAATGAAGCAGAATTTGATAATGCATTAAGAAGAATTTTCTTATTATTACTATCTATATCATCTGACACATTAGAAGGTATTAAAAATAATGACAAAGAAACTTTATTGATTTTAGAATCAACAACAGACACAAATATTGATAGGTTTACTGATTTTTGTTTAAGAATACTAAATAAAAAAGGTTACAAAGATTTCAAAAAAACAAGTGAAATTTATTCAATAATTTTACTTTTAGAATTCTTAGGAGACGAATATAAATATCTTTCAAAAAACTCTGCAAACATTAAACTAAATAATTCTACTATAAAACTGATAGAAGAACTTAACAACCTATTAAAAGAATACTATGAATTATTCTTCAAATACGAAGAAAAAAACATAGAAAAGCTTCATGAAAAAATCTTTGATATTGATAAAAAAATGTCTCAAGCATTTACTAAAGCAAATAATAACGAGAAAGAATTATTCTTCAATTTGCACAACATTAATAACATTATAAAAGACCTGATACAATTAACACTAGATTTAAAAACATAAACATTTAAAAATCTATTTACTTCATTAATTCTATGCAATACAACCTAGAATTAGAAAAAGCAATTAAAGAAATTAAGAAATCAAAAGCTAAAAATGTTTTGATTCAATTACCAGATGGTTTAAAACCAAAAGCAACAGAAATAGCCTCTTTTTTAGAAAAGAACACAAAAGCAACGATTTTCATATGGCTAGATTCATGTTATGGTTCTTGTGATTTACCAAATGTAAAAGACATTGATTTATTAATACACTTCGGACATTCAAAATGGCCTTTTTAGGATTATAAAAGTTTTATAAATTCTTCAACAGTTAAACCAGATTGTTTTATTATAGCTCTTAACGTACCTTTTGCAACTTCCCTATGATTAGGAACTGTCAATCTTCTATGTGGTTCTTCTTTATGTCTCAAAATTAAATGGCTTCCAGTTTGATGATCTACTTCATAACCAATTTTTACCAAAACCTTTACTATTTTAAGCCCAGAAGCAACAGGAAGTTTAGGCATTTACCTCAACAACCTCTTCATATATTGATGGTGGTGTAGCTTCATTATGTTTTTTAAGACTTCTCAAATATCCAGCAATTGCATCTTTAATATTCTCTAAAGCCTCCAATCTAGTTTTACCTTGAGAAATACATCCTGGTAAATTCATACATTCTGCTACAAAAAATCCATCTTCATCTCTTTCTAATATAATTCTAAATTTCATTTTCTTTTAAGACTAAAATAGATCAGTATAAAAATGTTTCGACAATAAATTAAAAATATTTATAAATATCTAAATAATAATAAACAAATGGCCTTTTTAAAATACCTCCCAATAATAGGAATCCTATTAATTCTGATAGGTATAATTCTAATATTCATTTCAGGCTTTTCTTCAACCAAAGATTCAAATGTAAAGGTAGCAGCTGGCGGTTTCATTGGATTCATTCCATTTGGCTTTTTCAATGACAAAAGAATGTTTTATGCTTTACTAATCTTCATTTTGATAACTTATATACTATTCTTAATTTTTAGGAAAACCTTATAAACCTTCTTTTTTCTTTATTCTCCATGACAAACAAAGATGAACAAATTGG
>CAYQQE010000071.1:0-2402 GCA_964419915.1 Candidatus Woesearchaeota archaeon | reverse complement strand
AAAACCAAATAAACTAAAACTTTTTAAATCTTTCGCAAAATCTATTTCTCATACCAACCTTTACCTTTCTTCATCAAATCTACTAACTGTGGCCATTGTTCTTCTAAGGTTTTCTTTTTCTCTTGATAAAAAACACCAACAGGAATCTTCCCATTTAAATCATACTTGTATTCATCAGCCTTTTCCATAGCTTTCTTAATATCTTTCCTATCATGATTCATCTTATACACATTCTTACCTATAAATTCTCTTGTATCATGAAAAACAGTACAAGGTTGCATAACCTCAACAAAACTAAATCCTTTATGATTAATTGCCTCTTTAATTACCTCTTTCATATGCTCTAAATCTAAAGCATAAACCCTAGCAACAAAACTACAACCTAAACTCAAAGCTAATTTTATTGGATTAATTGTTTCTCCAAAACTTCCAATAAGCATTGTCTTATCCTTAAATACCTTTTCAGAAACAGGAGTTGGCTGGCCAGCTGTTAAAGAAAATGTTTGATTATTATGCACAATCATTGTCATATCAGCATTATATCTGCAATTATGCACAAAATGATCCATTCCTTCAGCATAGGTATCACCATCACCACCAAAACCAATAACTTTCAAATTCGGATTACCTAATTTCATTCCTAACATTACAGGCAAAGCTCTTCCATGCAAACAATAAACACCACTCAAATCCAAATAATCAAAAATCTTACCATGACAACCTATTCCTGTTGCTATTGCAGTTTTATCTTTAAGTTTTAACTCCTCAACAACTTTCCTAACAGTATTCAGAATACTAAAATTAGGACATCCAGGACACCAGGTTATTTTACCTAATTGCATTCTTTACCTCTTCCTTAGTAAAAGGTCTTGCATCATATTTCAAAATTCTTTCAACCTTAAAACCTAAACCCTCAATTATATCAGCTAATTGTCCAGTACTATTATTCTCAACAACATAAATCTTTTTACTTTTCTTAATCTCTTCTTGAATTTTCTTCTTATCCAAAGGTTCTAAATACAAAACCTGTAAAAACCTGCAATCTACCTCATCTAAAGCATCTAAAATAGCTCCTTTCACACTCCCAAAACCAATAACCAAATCTTCACCTTTCCCATACATCTTAATTTTCTCTAATTTCTCTTTTTCTATTTCTAATTTCTTTTTCTTTAACCTATCCAACATCCAAACATTAATTTTTCCATCTTCTGTTGTGATACCATACTCATTATGTGTATAACCAGAAGCCTTACAGATATTCAAACCAGGCAAACATCTTTTTTCAGAATAATTTTTATCAGTTTTACCATAATCTATCTTAATCTCATTTACTTTAGGTAATTCAGCTGTAAATAAACTTTCAGCAACATGTTTATCACTTAATATTATAACTAAAACCCTATATTTTTGAGATAAATAAAATGCATCATTAACAGCCCTAACACATTCCTCTGGATCACCAGGAGCTATTACTATCCTAGGAAATTCACCATGTCCAGCATTTAACGCATCTTTTAAATCAGATTGCATTGTATGCGTAGGAACACCAGTACCAGGACCAGGTCTTGATGCTAAATAAACAACCAATGGTATTTCACTAATACCCTGCATACTCAAACCTTCTGACATTAAATCAAAACCACCACCACTAGTTCCAACCATAACTCTTGCACCCGCAAACGAAGCTCCTAATGCCATATTCACAACAGCAAGTTCACTTTCAGGTTGAAATATCATATGCTTTTCTTGTTTCTCTGCTAACTTATGTAAAACAGGAGTAGAAGGTGTCATAGGATATGCAATATACAAATCCAAACCAGAATTTATTGCTCCATAAACAATGCCATCACTACCATCAAAAACATTTCTTTCAATCTTCTTAACCTTAAACAATATCCTCTTATCCTCAGCCTTTTCATAACCTTTCTTAGCCGCAATTAAATCCTGTTCTAATAATTTCCTACCTTTAAATTCTTTTTTTAATTCATTTAACAAATCCTCTAAGTTAAAACCCAAAGTCTTCATTAAAAAACCCAAAAAAATAACATTACTCACTTTTTTATCTAATTTATTTTTCTCTAATATCTCATTTATCCCTATTTTTTCATCCATAACTAAACCATTCTTCTTTAAATTTTTATGAATTTCAACACTTTCTTCATCTAAAGCAACCACAACATCATATTTGTCCTCATGACTCATTATTTTTTTATCAGATAAAGAAACAATATTAAAACTATTCCCCCCTCTTATTAAACTTCCATAATCCCTGTAATTAAAAACATAATATCCATTTTTACCTGCAATTTCAGAAAATAATTTGGCTAATTCATTAACACCCTGTCCTGCTTTCCCACCAAATAAAACACTAAACCTCATTTTCACAAAAAAAAGATTTCCAC
>CAYQQE010000070.1:0-2645 GCA_964419915.1 Candidatus Woesearchaeota archaeon | reverse complement strand
ATTAGATGAAAGAATGTTTTTAGGTGAGCATGATGCTGATTTTTGTTTAAGGATGAAAGAGAAATACAAAATTAAGAGAGTTGATGCAAAAGTTTATCATAAAGGTGATGAAAAAAGAGAAATTCCTGCTTTTAGAATGTTTCATTCGATAAGAGGAAGAGTAATTTTAAATAGGAAGCATAATAAGTTTTTGTATTTGTTTGTTCCTTTATATTTTGGTAATATTGTTTTGAAAGGTTTTGGTGCTTTAATCAGAGGGAAAGGTAAATTATTTTTAAGTTATTATCAAGGATTTTTTTCTGGTTTTGGGAATAAAGTTATTAGTTATGATAGTGAAGATAAGATAACTAGGAAGTATTAGAAAAGGTTTTTAAACATATTTATTAGATGAAATTCTATGTGTGGTATAATTGGAAGTTTTAATAGAAAAGATACAATTAAGGTAGTTAGAAATGGATTAAAAATAATGGAAAACAGAGGTAAAGATGGGAGTGATATTTATTTTAAAGATAATTTTGCTTTAGGACACTGTTTACATGCGATTGTTGGGTATGTAAAACAACCGATTGTTAATAAAGGAGTTTTAGTTAGTAATTGCGAAATTTATAATTGGAAAGAATTAAACAAAAAATATAAGTTAAATGCTAAGAATGATTCTGAATTATTAAGTTTGTTGTTAGAGAAAGAAAAAATAGAAGATGTTTTAAAGGAATTAGATGGTGTTTATGCCTTTGGTTATTTGAAAGATGATAAATTGATTTTAGTTAGGGATTTGATTGGAATTAAACCTTTGTGGTTTAATTTTTCAGATGGTTTTTGTTTTGCTTCTGAGAAAAAGGCTTTAAAAGATAATGTAATTGAATTAAATCCTAGAAAAATTTTGATTTATGATATAAAAAAGAATAAAATAGAATTTAGAGAAAGAGACTTTTTTAAAATAAAACCAGAAATAAAAGAAAATAAAGAAAGAATACTTAATAGAACAGAAGAATTGCTGATAGAAGCTGTTAAAAAAAGAATTCCTGAAAAAAAATTTGGATTATTGTTTTCTGGGGGTATTGATTCAGTTGTTTTAGCTTTGATTTTTAAAAAATTGAATTGTAAATTTACATGTTATGTTGCTGGTATAGAGAGTAAGACTATGAAAGAGGCTGAAGATGTTGTGTATGCTATTAAAACTAGTAAGAAATTAGGTTTGGATTTAAAGATCGTTAAAATTAATGAAAATGAAGTTGAAGATTATTTGAAAAGAATAGTTCCTTTAATAGAAGATAGTAATGTTACTAAAGTTGGTGTTGCTTTGCCATTTTATGTTGCCTGTGAGGAAGCTAGAAAAGATAGTTGTAAGGTGATATTTTCTGGTTTAGGAAGTGAAGAAATATTTGCTGGTTATGAAAGACATAAAAAATCAAGGAATGTAAATGAGGAATGCTTATCTGGTTTAATAAAAATGTATGAAAGAGATTTGTATAGAGATGATGTTGTTACTATGTTTAACAGTTTAGAATTAAGGGTTCCTTTTCTGGATAAAAGATTAGTTGAATATGTTTTGAGAATTCCTGAAAAATATAAAATAAGAAAAGACAAAACTAAATTAATTTTAAGGGATATTGGTGTTAAATTAGGATTAGAAAAAGAAATTAGTGAAAGAAAGAAAAAAGCTGCGCAATATGGAAGTGGTTTTCATAAAGTATTAGATAAATTAAGTAGGAAGAAAGGTTTTAGATATATTTCAGAATATTTAAGAGAGTTTTATAGAGAACATAATTTGAAGTTAGGAGCTTTAGTGAGTTCTGGGAAAGATAGTATATATGCTATGTATGTTATGATGAGGCAGAATTATGATGTTAGATGTATGATTAGTCTGAAAAGTAAAAATAAAGATAGTTTTATGTTTCATAGTCCTGTCGATATGGTAAAATTACAAAGTGAAAGTATGGGAATTCCTTTAATGATGGGAGAAACTAAAGGTGAAAAGGAAAAAGAATTAGAAGATTTGAAGAAAGTTTTAGAGAAAGTTAAGGAGAAATATGGAATTGAAGGTATTGTTACAGGTGCTTTATTTAGCAATTATCAAAGAGAGAGAATTGAGAAGGTTTGTGATGAATTAGGTTTAAAAATATTTAGTCCTTTGTGGCATATGGATCAAGAATTAGAGATGAGACAGATAATTGAAGATGGTTTTAGATTTATCATGGTTAAAGTTGCTGCTGAGGGTTTAGATAAAAAATGGTTAGGTAAAGAAATTGAGCAAAATGATGTAGATAAACTAGTAAAGTTGAATGAAAAAATTGGTTTTAATATCGCAGGTGAAGGTGGTGAGTTTGAGAGTTTGATGATTGATGGTCCTATTTTTAAGAAGAGATTGAGAATAGAAAAGAGTGAAGTGAAAGAAGAAAGTAAAAATGTTGCTGAGTTAGAGATTAAGCAAATTAAGCTGGTTGAGAAAAATTAATGTTCTGGGGCGTGTATGAATTTTCCAAAAGTAAAGAATCCTTGAATCTGTTTTTGTTTTGCTAATTCTGGGAATATTTCATGTTCTAAACTTTTTTTGTTTTTTAATAAAGAGAAAATTTCTGGTTTTAGAATATAAACTCCTGCATTTATGATATTAGAAGATGGAACTTGTTTTAATATCATAAATG
>CAYQQE010000069.1:0-2737 GCA_964419915.1 Candidatus Woesearchaeota archaeon | reverse complement strand
AGAACATACAAAAAATTATAAATATTAAAAACATAATAAAATTATGAATAAAAAATATTATTTTGATACTTCAATTTGGTTAGATTTCTTTGAAAATAGAGATGAAGCAAACTTACCAAAAGGTCAATGGGCACATAAACTCCTAAACAAAATAATTAAAGATGATGATAAAATAGTGTATTCTGATAACAACTTAGTTGAATTAAATCTCTCAAATTATGACATAGATTACATTAATCAAATATTACAACCATTTAGACCAGTTCTCATTTTTGTAGAATCCACAAAAAAACAAATAGGTAAAGCAAAAGACTTCTCAGCAAAAAGAAATATCCCAAAAAGAGACGTTCTTCATGCGTTAATAGCAAGAGATAATAAGGCTATCTTAGTAACTTTGGATAAACATTTTCAAAAAATCATTGATATTACTCAACCAAAGAAACCTCAAGATCTTATTTAGCTTTAAACTTTTTCTCAAGTATTCCAAACGCTTTCTCACCAACTTCATGTAATTGCCTATCACTAGTTTTCCTCTTTGAAGAACCTCTAAGTTTTGCTATCTCTCTTAATAACTCCTCTTTCTCTAAATCAGAAAGTTTTTCCCTAATAGCATCTCTAATAAATTCTGTTCTAGTACTATACCTGTTTCTTTGAAGCATAGCATCTATTTCTTTTAAAATTTCATTTTCCATCTTTAAACTTATAATTTCCATCATATTACTAAGTATATACTAAGTATTATTTAAATCTTTCCTAAATCTCAGCAGAACATACAAAATAGCCGCAATAAAATTTATGCTTAAAATAATCAAAAACAAATTCATTTTAACATAGCAAAATATTCTTTTACCCTATCAACTATACTTTTCAAATAATACTTCTCAATCTTATTCTCAAATATAACAGCCAAATTCTCATTTTCAGTAACCCTATATTCATTCTTTACCTTCTCAATCAAAAACATATCTCTCAATCTTTTCAATTGCCTTCTAATATTAGAAGAAGCTATTCCTTTTCTAAGTAATTTATTTTTTTTCCTTAATTTAATAACATTATCTCTAACATCCTCAGATGTTAAAGCCTTATTTGCTTCTAACAAAACCTGTAATATATCAACAACAACATCTCTAGAATCCCCAGGTTGCAATAAACCAGTACTCAAACATATCTTTTTTATTATTTCTCTCTTAGAAGCTTTAAAGGGTTTTTCATACTTTCTCAAAGTAATTTCAGCTAAAGGGATATCTCTTGAAATTCTTGGCATTTATCAAAAAAATTAAGTAATGTTTAAATATTTTTGCTTTTTTAAAAAGAAAGTCTTAAAAACCTTACTAATTTCCAAATTGAAAGAAATAAATAGTTTTAAATATTTATTTCCCTTTCTTATAACAAAATAGTAACAAAAGAATTAAATAATTTAAAATCAAATAAAAAAATATGCTAAAAAAGAAGTATTGGTCTGTTCTTGATAAAATTGGATGGGTAGCTTTTGCTATAGTAGTATTATATTTATTATTAAAGGCTTTTGATGTTATTCACAGCCCGTTCACCATAGATTTAATTGCAATTATTTCTGGAGCTTTTTTCGTTGGTAAATATGCTATGAAGATAGACTATTTCTTTAAAGATGTTGAAGATATCAAAGAAGACATTAGAGAACTTAATGGAAGTTGTCCAATCTTTAAGGAAAAAAGGACAAAAACAAAGTAATTCATGTAAAAAGTCAAAATTTCCAAAAACTATATAAAGATATAAACTAACTCTTAAAACAATGCAACTTGAACTTTACCAAAAACCAAAAAAGGTAATTATTATTGAAGGCTTTCCTGGTTTAGGTTTGATAGGAACAATTGTTACTGGTTTCTTGATAGAACATTTAAATGCAAAACCAATAGGAAAATTATGGTCTCATAAATTGTTACCAGTAGTAGCAATTCATAATGCATCTGCAATAGAACCTTTAGAAATTTTCTATGATAAAAAATACAACATAGTTATTATAAATGCTTTAAGCAACATCACAGGTCTAGAGTGGGAAATAGCAGAAATCGTAAAAGAACTAACAAAAAAACTTGAAGCAAAAGAAATAATAAGCATAGAAGGTATTGGTTCACAAACAAAAGAAGCAAGAACTTTTTTCTTTACGAATTCAGAAAAAAAGAAAAAACAATTTGAAAATATAAAAATTCAAGAATTAAAAGAAGGAATTGCTATGGGCGTAACAGCTGCGTTATTATTAAAAACAAAAGACATAACACATTCCTGTATTTTTGCAGAAACACATACCCAATTACCAGATTCAAGAGCAGCAGCAGAAATAATAAAAGTTTTAGATGCTCATTTAGGTTTAAAAGTCGATTACAAACCATTAATTAAAAAAGCAGAAGAATTTGAAACAAAATTAAAAGGCCTAGCAGAACAACAAAGTTCTATAAAACAAAAAAGAGATGGTTCTTTAGATTACTTAGGTTAAACTTAAATATAACATACCTTCTCCAATTATAATGCAATTAATAGCATATCTATCAATAGGAAAAGGAACTTGGGGTCATATCTCTCATTTAATATCAAATGAAGAATGGGAAAATATCATTCTAGTTACTAATGAATTTGGAAAAGAAAATTTTACTCCAGAAAAACCAGCAGAATTTATCACAGTTAAATCCGAACAACCATTACTTTCTTTAACAGAAGAAATAAAAGAAAAACTAAAAGGTAAAATACAAAAAGAAGTTGC
>CAYQQE010000068.1:1430-2741 GCA_964419915.1 Candidatus Woesearchaeota archaeon | reverse complement strand
GAAAAAAATCAAAAAGGTTTAACTGAGTTTTAAGGTCTTATACCTCTGATTACATTCAAGATAATTGTTTGTATTTGTCGTATTGAAATTCTAATATTATTGTTGTTTGTTGTTAAGTCAGCAGGATTTCCAGGAACTATCTGAGCTAACCTAAATAACCCACTTATTTTATTATCAAGATTTCTAACCTCAGCAGGATCATAATCCATTAACTCATTTCTAAATCTCTGTAACGAAGCTATTAATGCATTGTATAATCTATTGGTAGTTGGATCATTTATCAAAGATTGAAAACCACCAGGACCTCCACCAGTCCTTCTAAGGATAATATTATCTAAATTGAAGATATTATTATTAACTTCGGTTGCAGATTGTCTTAAACCGCCTCTTGCTCTTCTTTGAGCAAATTCTCTTCCTCTTTCCTCTCCTATTTCTCTCCCTCTTCCTTCATATCCTTCTTCTGCCTCTCTTCTCTCACCTCTTGCTCCAAATCTTTCACCTTCAGCTCTCTCCCAACCAGTACCTGCTCTTGTAGCAGCTTCGCCAGCTCTTCCTTTTTCAGCAGTACTTTCTAATTGTTGAGCTCTTAAATTATTCCAAACACTCCAAACCCAAAAGATAAGAATAAATAAGAATATTAATGAAACCAATGTAGCACCAGCACTAGCTACCCATTCAACAATTCCAAATTGTGGGGCCATAGATATACCAGCTATTGCCAAAGAAAAACCAATTGCAGCATTTTTATACTTGTCTTCCTTAAAAAACATTTTCCTAGCTAAATAATATATAACACTAAATACCAAAAAGAATACAGCCACAAAAGGCATAAATGGAGCTGTTAAAACCCTGGTAAATATAAGAGCAACACCATCTAAAATACTACCTATTAAACCTTCTCTACCAGTTAAAAATGAAAAAGGACCTCTTCCTTCTTGAGCTAAAACAACCTTCAAACTCAAAAGAAAAACCATCAAAAATATACCTTTCTTCATTTTCATCTAAATTGCCTCTTTTTACTTAATAATATAAAAATAACATAAAATATATATAAACTTTTCTACTATATACCTTTATGAACTTAAGACAAGCTCTAAAATCAAAATTAACTAAAAAACAACTTTCCTTACTTTCATCTTCTTTTTCTACAATAGGTTCAATAGCTATTTTCTCAGATTTCCCTTCAGAACTAAAAACAAAAGAAAAATTAATAGCACAAACCTTATTAAAATTAAACAAAAACATAAAAACAGTAGCCAAAAAAACAAAACAATACTCAGGAAAATACAGATTACCAAAAATTAAAATTAT
>CAYQQE010000068.1:0-1330 GCA_964419915.1 Candidatus Woesearchaeota archaeon | reverse complement strand
AATCCAGAAGCAATAAAATATCAAAAAGAAAATATCTTACTTAATAACATTCAAAATATCAAATTATTCAAAGGAGATGTAAATAAGATTCTTCCAAAAATAAAAAAGAAATTTGACAGAATTCTAATGCCATTACCAAAATCAGCAGAATCCTTTCTTCCATTAGCTTTAACAAAGATAAAATCAAAAGGCATAATCCATTTCTACGACTTCCAAGAAAAATCAGAAATTAAAAATTCTATAGAAAAAATAAAAAAACATATTAAAAATTTCAAAATCTTAAAAAAAATAAAATGTGGTCAATTTGCACCCGGAAAATTCAGAGTTTGTATTGATTTCAAAGTTTTATAACAACATTTAAATATCTAACAATTCTTTATTTACATCATGCCAAAAAAGAGGAAAAAAACAAACAAACAACTAGTAAAACTTGAAAAACAACAAATAACTCTAGAAAAAAAACAATTAAAAGAACTTCAAGATCTAGAGAAGCTAGAACAACAAATAAAAAAAGCAGTTACACCAAAACCATTAGGAAAAATAACATCAAGAGACTTTTTTAAAAGCCTGGTAGGAGCTTTTATAGGTGTGGGTGTTCATTATACCTTCACATATGGTGTAGAAATCTCACAACAGTTAGATATTTTAAGAGCCCATTTTCTTTACCTTTTATCTTTCATCATAATCATTCTATTTATCTATGCGACAGGTTTTAGAAAAATTGAAATTCATAAACATGTTTTATTTTTTATACCACTTAGATTATTTACCGTATATGTGACCTCATTATTAGTTTCAATTTTTGTTTTAATCACATTTTATCCAAATTTCATGGCATTACCATTCCAAACAAGATATATACAAGTAGCAACTTTATTATTACCAGCAGTTATAGGAGCATGTACCGCTGATTTGATAGGAAAGGAGTAAAATGTTAAAAACAAAAGCAAAAGAATTCCAAACATCATTCTTAAGAAAGATGCAACAATTTCCTATTATTTTCATCTTGTCTAGTATACAAGAAATTGAAAAAATAAATCAAGAAATTCTAGCATTTAGAACCATAATTCAACAATATATTAGTACAATACAACATGTTTTGAAAATACATAGTTCTGAAACAGAATTAAGACTATTAGAAAAAGACTTAAATATATTACAAGAACAAAAAAGAATTTTAGAAGATATACTCAAAATTTTAAACAAAAAACCAAAATACCTCATAAATGATATACCTACCCTAACAAAATTATGGCATTTATTTCAAAAAAACCTGCTCTAAATTATTTCAAAATCGTAGGTGTTTCTCCACCATGCCATGTATACTTTG
>CAYQQE010000067.1:0-2865 GCA_964419915.1 Candidatus Woesearchaeota archaeon | reverse complement strand
TTTATAATAGAATCCCTAACATTAATTTGTGCTGCTTCATGAATTACAATATCAAATTGTTCTTCTTCAAAAATATCTTTTAAATTAGTTCTAATATCCTTCATATATAATCTAGCTTTTTCATTCAAATTTTCTTTTTTCCCAGTACTTAAATTATCTATTACCACAACTTCATGTCCTTTTTCGATTAATAAATCAACTACATTACTTCCTATAAAACCACACCCACCTGTTACTAAAATTTTCATTTCCTCATAAACTCCCATTCAGCTCTATCCAAACTCTTAAAATCACCTATATCAAACCATTTTCCACTTAATTTATAACCATAAATATCGCTGTTCTTATGCAACCATTCTAAATAATAACCTGGAGCATCTGAATTATTACCCTCTTTCAAATATCTCTTAACTAATTTCAAATCTTTTTTCTTATAAAAATATATGGGTATACTATACAACCTTGTCTTAGGATTTTTACTCTTCTCTTCAAAAAATATCACCTTACCCTTTTCATCTAATTCAACAACACCTCCTTTTTTAGCTTGTTCCTCATCAACATCACGCAATAAGATAACACTATTCTCATTTTCTAAAAAATATTCATAAACATCTTTTAAAGAAAAATCAAAGATATTATCACCTGCTATAATTAATAAATCCTCATCTATGTTCTCTTTTTCTAAAACAAATCGAATATCCCCTATAGCTCCTAATCTATCATCATTACTATTAGTCCCATCATTTATTATTTTAATATAACTTTTATCACCTTTCCATTTCCAAAATTGATTAAAAAATTTATTATTAGTAACAACAATTATTTCATTTACACCAATTTCTCTAATCTGCTTAACTAACCTATCAATTATCTTTTCTCCAGCTATAGTTATTAAAGGCTTAGCTAATCTTTCTGTTAAAGGATACAATCTTGTTGAGTAACCTCCAGCTAATATCAAACATTTCATAAACTATTTTCTTAACTAAAGGTTTAAATATATTATTGAATTACAGAACATACAAGGGCTCGTAGCTCAGCCTGGTTAGAGCAACTGACTCTTAATCAGTAGGTCGCGGGTTCGAATCCCGTCGAGCCCATTTTTATAATGAAACTACACCAACTTTTACAAAAAATTCCAAAAAATAAATTAACAACATACAAATTATTAGCACTAAAACTTAAAACACATCCAAGAGCAATAGGAAAACTACTAAATACCTACCCATCTAAAAACTGTTATAAAGTTATAAAATCTAATGGGCATATCTCAGGTTATAAATACGGAACCAAAACCAAGACTAAACTTCTTAAAAAGGAATTTAAAATAAAAAACAACAAAATCTTAAATTTCCAAAAGCATTTACATAAGTTTTAAATATTTTTCTGTTTTAACAGCTTTCATGTCAATAAAAACACTTCCATATGTAATGGCCATAACTTTATTAGCACCAACTATATCTATAGCAGATAGGGAGATAAGATCAAATCCAGCACAAACATCTCATTTATCAATCCAAGCT
This sequence comes from Candidatus Woesearchaeota archaeon, assembly GCA_964419915.1. Classification (GTDB taxonomy): domain Archaea; phylum Nanobdellota; class Nanobdellia; order SCGC-AAA011-G17; family ARS1178; genus ARS1178. The sequence continues at coordinate 1,345 of CAYQQE010000067.1, read as the reverse complement.
TTATCAGGACAATTCATTCATGATTATTTTATAAGACATCCAGAAGAACAAAGAAACCTAGAAAGAATTTTAGGAATTCAACCAGGCTCTTTATCTTTACACTTTGATAATACATACGGAATACAAAATCAAGAACTTGAAGGATGGGACAGAAGAGACAATACATTAGTTATATATTCGACAAACAAACCAAGACAAGCAAGAATAGAGCAAGGTCAATTAGTAGCTCCTGCTTACAATCTAGAAAGATTTACGATACAAAATCAACTAGCTTTTGATGAATTATATAAAAGAATTTTACAAGAATCACAACATTTAGGAATTTATCCGCAAACAACACAACAACCACAAGAAACAAACAATACACAAGGAATACACCAACAACAACCTCAACCAGAAACAAGTTACACACAACCATATCAACCACAAATTAAACCAAAAAAGAAAGGTCCATCAGATTTAGAATTATTTATTCTTGGTCTTGCTGCAGGTGCAACAACATATCATGTTCTAAAAGATGACCATCATAGAGGTTATTATAGACACAATTATAGAAATCCAATATACCCAAGATATTATCCATATGGATATAGAAGATAATCATAAACTTAAAACTAATTGTATTTCTATCTCTTTCTTCTTTTTATCTCTCAATCTTTCCCAACTATCACTACCTGATTTTTCATCATAATACAAATTAACTAAACCAACAACATCATAACCCTGTTTCTTAGCCTTAACATAAACATCCATTACATTTTCGCCATAACCTAGCATAGCCAAACTTTCAGCAGCAGTTGCACAAACATAGATTACTTCATCCTCTTCACATTGTAGTGGAGTAGCAGGATGCAATTCATTCTTAGTTTTATCATTTAATTTTTTCAATAGATATTCAATAGCTCTTTTATCTCCTAACTCTCCCAACATTCTAATAGCTAATATACAACCATTTTTTTCATAATGAACATCTCCATGTTCCAATAACTTAATTAAATCTTCAAAATTTTTCACATTTCTAAAAGCCCTTGAACCATTTCCAAGCCACGAATAAGGAGTGATTTTATCAAAATTATTACCAAAATATTCCTCTATTAGTTCTTCAATAGTTTTCATTTTATTATGGTATAAACATCTTATATTAAAACCTTTCTCAAAAACTCATCTTATAAGGCCTCCTAATTAAACTAGCAGCCTCATAATCCAAAATATAAATAGTATTCTCATATTCTACAACAGCACTTAAAGGAACACCCAAACTTAAACCATTAAAAGATCTAGCAACTGCTTTTGCTTTTCTCTCACCACTAGCTAAAACCAATAATTCTTTAGCTTTCATTATCAA
>CAYQQE010000066.1:0-2873 GCA_964419915.1 Candidatus Woesearchaeota archaeon | reverse complement strand
AATAGAATAAAGCTTTTAAAGTTTTTCTAATTCTTTATTGTATGTTAATAAAAAATTGTGATTTCGTTGTAACGCAGAGTAAGGAAAGAGAAATTCTTAGAAATTGTGACGTTAAAATTAGAAATGATAAGATAATTGAAATTGGAGAAAATTTAGATGGAGATGTTTTGATTGATGGCAAAAGTAAGGCTTTATTGCCTGGACTAATAAATTGCCATACACATTTAGCAATGACTTTTTTAAGAGGTTATGCTGATGATATGGAAGTTAATGAGTGGTTACAAAAAAAGATATGGCCTATGGAATCTAAATTAACTAAAGAAAAAGTGTATGAAGGTTCTTTGTTAGGTTGTAAGGAGATGATTAGATCTGGTACAACTTGCTTTAATGATATGTATTTATTTATGAATGAAACTGCTAGAGCTGTTGAAGAATCTGGATTAAGAGCTGTATTATGTAGTGTTTATTTTGATTTTACAAAAGAGGATATATTTTCAGATGAATTTAATTTGGTTGATAAATTTAAAAGACACAATAGGATTAAATTTGTTTTGGGTCCTCATGCTCCTTATTCTTGTAGTAAGGAATTATTAATTAAAAGTAGAGAGTTTATGGATGGAAATAAATGTGGGGCACATATACACGTTGCTGAAAGTAAAAAAGAGATTGAGGATTTAAAGAAAAAATATGGGAAAAGTCCTGTTGAATTATTGAATGAAATTGATTTTTTAAATGACAGGGTTTTGATGGCTCATGGTATATGGTTAAGTGATGAAGATATTGAAATTATTAAAGAGAAAAAAGTTAAATTAGCTCATTGCCCTGTTTCTAATATGAAGCTAGCTTCTGGTGTTATGAGGTTATTTGATCTATGGAAAAATGGGATTGTAGTTGGTTTAGGAACTGATGGATGTGCTAGTAATAATAATTTAGATATGTTTGAAGAGATGAAATTTGCAGCTTTGTTGCACAAGATAGATAAGATGGATAGTACTGTAGCTAAAGCACAGGAAGTTTTTGATATGGCTACTTTGAAAGGAGCTGAAGCTTTGAATATGGAAAAGGAAATTGGAAGTATTGAAATAGGGAAGAAAGCTGATTTAATAACTTTAAATTTAGAAGATTATAATATGAAACCTGTACATGATATTGTAAGTAATATTGTTTATAGTGCTAATGGTGGTAATGTAAATGATGTTATTGTAAACGGTAAGGTGTTGATGAAAGATAAACTTATAAACAAGTTTAACTAAAAAATATATTATTGAATAGATAGGTTCAAAACAAAGGTGAAAAATTGTGAGGGTAAGAATTTTAGATATATCTACTGGTGGTATTAAAGTAGTTGTGTTAAATGATGAAGATGCTAGTAAATTGAATTTATATGCTTTGGATAGAATTAGGATAAGAAAAGATAAGAAAAGTGTTGTTGCTATTTTAGATATATCTGATGGAATGGTTAGGAAGGGTGAATTAGGTGTTTTTAAAGAGGTTTCTGATTTTTTGAAGTTAAAGAATAAAGATAAAGTAAAAATAGAATATGTGGAGAAACCTAAGAGTATATATTATATAAAGGAAAAATTAGATGGGGAAATATTAAATAAAGAGGAAATAAATGAGATTGTAAAGGATGTGATACATGATAAATTAAATGAGATAGAAATTGCATATTTTATTTCTGGTTGTTATAAGTATGGTTTGGATTTAGAAGAAGTTAGTAATTTAACAAAAGCTATTGTTGATAACAGTAGGAAGTTGAATTTAAATAAAAAGGTGATAGTTGATAAACATAGTTCTGGAGGGATTCCTGGAAATAGAACCAGTATGATTATAGTTCCTATTTTAGCTGCTGCTGGTTTGGTGATTCCGAAAACAAGTTCAAAAGCAATCACATCTCCTTCAGGAACAGCTGATACTATGGGTGTTTTTTGCAATGTTGAATTTACAGTTAAAGAAATAGAAAAAATTGTAAAGAAAACAAATGGTTGTTTGGTTTGGGGTGGGACTAAAGAATTAGCAAGTGCTGATGATAAATTAATTAAAATTGAAAGGCCTTTAAGTTTAGATCCAGAAGGTATAATGTTAGCTAGTATTATGTCTAAGAAGTTTTCTGTTGGTGCTAAATATCTGTTGATTGATATCCCTGTTGGTAGAAATGCTAAGGTTAAGAGTATGAAAAGGGCTATGCATTTAAAAAATAAATTTATTAATTTAGGCAAGAAATTAGGAATTAAGGTTAGAGTAATGATAAGTGATGGTAGACAGCCAATAGGTAATGGTGTTGGTCCTGTTTTAGAGGCAAAAGATGTTTTGAGAGTCTTGGAAAATGATGGTGTTGAAGATTTAAAGAAAAAAAGTGTGGAGATGGCAGGGATGATATTTGAAATGGTTGGTTATAAAAATGGAAGGAAAAAGGCTTTAGAAATTTTAGAAAGCGGAAAGTCTTATGAAAAATTTAAAGAGATCGTTGAAATGCAGAAAGGTAAGATAAAGGATATTAAATTAAGTGATATTAAATATAATTTTAGAAGTAAGAAAAAAGGGAAAATAGTGAGTATTGATAATAATATAGTTAATAGGGTATGTAGAATTTTAGGATGTCCTAGGGAAAAAGAAGCAGGAATTTATTTTAATTTTAAGATTGGTGGTAAGGTAGAAAAGGGAGATAAATTATTTATTGTTTATGCAAAAGATAAGAAAAAATTAAAAGAAAGTTTGAGTTTGTTAAATGGTATTGTTGTTGTAAACTAAAATTATGGTTATTGTAATAAATGACGAAAGGTTTATAAATGAAAAAATAATTTTTGATATATTACTGATTAGATAATTAATTATCAATAAAAAGGTGACACGGAGGTTATTCATATGAATAA
>CAYQQE010000065.1:0-2932 GCA_964419915.1 Candidatus Woesearchaeota archaeon | reverse complement strand
ACCAAAAAAGATATTGTTAATACTTTAAATTTTAGACAATTAAGAAAGTTCATAAAAGATTAAACTACTTTATAGTGATTAATAATAGAAAAGTTTATAAATACTAAATATACAAACTTACCTATGTCAAAAACCAAAAATTTAGTAAGGTATAACCCAGAAGAAGCTTTAGATCAAGTTAGAAAAAGGTATGCTCTTGGAATACCTGGTATTGGACCTAAATCTTTAAGATTAATAGAAAAATATGGTGTTAGTTTAGAAAAAATAACTGCTTTAGAAGATATAAGAGGTGTTTTACCAGGACAAGTTAGTTTTCCTCATATACTTCATTTACATACAACTTATGGAATTGAACCACATGATATTAGGTTTTTATATGAATTAAGAAGAGAACAAGGCATTGGAGAAGAAATATCATTAGAGAGTATGGCAAAAGCATTCGTTGCTCTAAATGGAACTTATGATTTAGTAGAAGAATTAATGGAAAAAGCTATAGAACAGTGGCATAGTAGATTAACATATTGGGGAAATCCAGAAGATTCTCGTAGAAAATCTAGATTATTTTTAAATACAATATTTGATGAACTTGTAGAAGAATTAGAAACTCCAACAGGGTGTTTAACTATATTTTCTGATTGTACAGAAGGATATATACAAAATAATATGAGAGAGCAAACTGATGATTTTCCAGAAAGTTATCCTGACCCACTAAAAATTTTTCCTATTGAATAGTTTTCAGGAATTTTAAAATGTCAAATCCATTAGAAATAATACTCAACTTCACAAGAGAAGATTTAGATAGTTTATCGAATGAACAACTATTGCACCTAGCTGAAGAATCATACAAATTCAAAGTTAGACAATTTCACGATGATGTTTCTCCTAGAGGTATATCTGATTTAAATGCAGCAATTACAGAATTAAGAAGAAACTATCAAGATTCAGAATATCTAAAAAGGTTAAGACAAAAATACCAAACAGTAAGCGGTAGTTCTGCAAAAAGAGCACTATCACAAATAAAAGAAAGAGATACTGTAATAGAAATACAAAGAAGAGAAATACAAGGTTTTAAAAATCAGATAGAACAAGCTTCAACAAAATTAAGAGAAGCTCAAGAAGAGCAAAAAAGATATAAAGAATTATATGACCACATTGTTAGATCTGAAGGAATACTTTTATCAAATGTAGATAGGTTACTAATAAGAATAGAAAAACCATGGAAATCAGAACATACATTTGAAAAAAGAAAAAGAATTTATGCAATATCACAAGATGATGCATATACATTTAATTACACACATACTAATGGAGCAAAACCAAGTTATCAAGTCATATTGGGCGGTATTATGTCAGAAGAGGCACCATTAGATTTATTAACTGATTTCTTAAATGATGCAGATGAAGGAACAGATACAATAGGTATACCATATAGTTTTACAGAAAAAATAAAAGAAAATTTAATCCCACAATTATTAAACGAACATTTTTTAATAACACAGCTAAGATCACCACAAACTACAAGATTTTTTTATCATATCCATGGAAAAATTACTGGTTTAGAAAGAATGGAACCACATGAAGCTAAGGATAAAGAAGATAAATTAAGAAAACAAGAATTTTTAAAATTTTTAAAAAGAAATCCTGATATAGGACACCCAATGGAAATTGAAGAAAGAATTTATTGTTCAGTTTTAAGAAGATGTTTTATGAATAGTATACCAAATGCAAGACAATACATACCAAAAACAAAACAACATCTAAAAACTTAATTATACCTATCTAAATCTCTTCTTATCCATTCTGGAGTATCTGCAAAAATATGAGTTTTCTTTCCATCACCATCAATAATAAACCCAACCATAACATCTTTACTAACCATCTCTTCTAAATCTCTTCCTCTTCCACTTAAATCTAACCATTCTAAATCCACTACAGAATCAACATATTCTTCAGTTAAAATCCTATAATCATTAACACCAATCATATTTCATTCAAAAAAACCTTTCATTAATAAATTTTACTAAACTAAAACATCTATGTTTTATAAAATATTAATAATCTCGAGGAATATTCCTTATCAATTCTTCAATAACACCTCTAAAATGAATACCTGATCCACGATAATCAATCGAAGCCACCTTACCTATTAATCTAACAACTGCCATTACTCCTTTTTCTGATTCTAATCTATCAACATCTTCTTTAGTAATTAATTCATCTAAATACCAATTCATTAAGGCATGAGCCATAACTTCAAACTCCATAATATTTCCATCTAATACTATTCCATCATATCCTGACAACACTTCAACTGTATCAACCAAATCACAAGGAACACTTGTATTTATCTCCCTTTCCAAACCTAATAAAACACGATTATAAGAATTAAATAATCTCGATACATTTTGTATAAATTCAAATTGTCTTTCCCAAATTTCTTCACCAGAATAAACAAAAGATTTATCTCCTTCTATCTGATCAAGATGATATTTAAGTTGTTTGTTAAAAGATCTAAAAAAAGGATGATTTGCAGTTGCATAAGCTCTTTGCCATAAAGGATTATTTCTTCTACTTCCAAATCTATCTTCTAATTTACCAGGTAATATTTGTTCTATTTCATAACCACTCATTTTTCTAATTCATTTCTTACTAACTATCTCTATTACATCTCCATTCTTCAACACATAATCTTTCCCTAAAATTTTCTTATCTTTCATATTCACAGCCTTAATAAAACCTTCGCCAATATCACTATGAACTCTAAAAGCTAAATTCAAAGCATTACTTCCATGTTTCATTAAATAAGCATCAGGCAATTTATTTCCATCTTTGTCTGTTAATTTTGAATTCTCAACAGGATAAACAACAATATACCTCAAAAATTCAAAAACAGCTCTATCCAAAACATCTTGAACTCCTGAACTTCCATATT
>CAYQQE010000064.1:0-2999 GCA_964419915.1 Candidatus Woesearchaeota archaeon | reverse complement strand
AAAAATTTATTTAAAAATCTTCCTATAACTTCAATTTAGATTAAAATTAACATCTTGGATATAAACATATGCTATTAACACATCTTGCTGCAACATCAGGACACTTTACATTCACACAATCACCATCCTCAACACATTCTTCACCAATTTTCTTATCTAAACCAAAAACCAAAAAACTCCACCAAGGTCTTTTCACATTCACCTTTCCAGTTTCAGCATCAATCTCTGCTTTAACTTTCATCTTAGTTTTCATAAATCCTAAAACTTTAACATCTTGCTCACCATTAACTTCATAAACAGGTTTTCCAACATCCTTCAGCTCAATTTTAAAACCCAATAATTTCAATCTTGTAATCGCAACTTCAGAAGCTACACTAGGCATCACTTTAATTTCTTTCCTTCCCTTGGTTGTATTTATATACAATGTATCATTTTCGACTTCAACATCTTCATCAGTTTCAACCTCACTCTCATTTAAAATTATCTTATTTTTCCCTTTCTCTTTAATAATCTTCAAACCCTTTCCTTTTCCAGGAAAATCATCAGAATCTCTATCATCTTCATCCGTTTCAACTTCACTTTCATTTAAATCATCTTCATCAGTTTCAACTTCACTTTCATTTTCCCCTTCATCATCTCCCTTCTCAGAAAAATCATCAGAATCTTTATCAACTTTAGCAAAAGCTCCCAAACTTAATAAAATCAATAAAATTATTCCAAAAACCAATATCCTCTTAATTTTTAACATATACAATACCACCAAAATGCCATTTAAAAATCTTTCCTATAAATCTAATCTCATAGCAATCAAACCAATCAAGCTTCCCAAACCATCAAAAAAAATATCCCATAAACTAAAAACTCTTCCAGGAACAAAAAACTGATGTACCTCATCACTAAAACCATACAATACCCCAATAATCAAACCTATCAGCAAAACTTTTTTCTTATCAAAATCAAACATCAAGGCTACACCTAATAACAAACCTAAAACAAAATAAACACCCATATGCATTAACCAAGATGGCATCTCACCAGGAGCACCACCAATTCTCAAAGAACTCAAATAAAATATCAAACCCATCCATATAGCAACGCATAACCAATAAATTTCTCTTTTCATTCTAAATAAATAGCAGGCTTCCCTAATTTTGCTTTTCCACTTTTACTTCCAGGATCATATTTGTCTGTATCATTAACAGCATAAACCTTAACACCCAAACCAGTTTTCTTTTTAATCAAACTTTTATTATAAACCTCTTTCTCTTTAGGTAAAACATAAACAAACACCTTACTAACTTCCACATTTTTACTTTTAACAATCTTCAAAACATTATTAATATCGCTAACTAAATTCTCCAACATTTCCTCTTCTTTTTCTAATTTTTCATCTATTTTCTTTTCATCAGCAACAGGCCATTTTTCCAAACTAATAAATCCTTTATTCCCAATTTTCTCCCATAATTCTTCAGCTATATGAGGACAAAAAACACCGAACAACTTCAAAAACATTTCACCATCTCTCTTACTAACTTTCTCATCAACAAAAACATCAAATAACTCTCTTAATTTAATAACAGCAACATTATACCTAAACTCATCAATACATTCTGTAATCTCTTTTATTCCTTTATTTAATTTACTTTCAACCTTCCTACTGGATTTACCAAATTTCAAAGTCCAGAAATAATTAACAACCTTATTAACAAATCTTAAACTTCCTTCTATACCATTACTATTCCATTCTATATCCTTATCAGGATTTGCAACAGAAACCAAAAACAATCGTGCAGTATCAATACCATACTCCTTACTAACCTCTTCAGGCAAAACAACATTACCTCTAGATTTACTCATTACATAACCATCACTACCATGCAACATCCCCTGATTAAACAATCTCAAAAAAGGTTCGTCAAACTTCAAAAAACCTAAATCCCTCAAAGCCTTAACAAAGAATCTTGCATAAATCAAATGCATACAAGCATGCTCTGCCCCCCCAATATATTGATCAACAGGCATCCAATATTCAATTTTTTTCTTTTCAAAAGGTTCTTTATTATTCTTACTATCACAATATCTCAAAAAATACCAGCTACTATCAAAAAAAGTATCCATAGTATCTGTTTCTCTTTTTGCTTTCCCACCACATTTATAACATTTAACCTCTAAAAATATTTTATTGGTTTCCAAGGGATTTCCTTTACCAAATTTAACTTTTTCAGGTAACCTAACAGGCAATTCTTTCTCAGGAACAGGAACAACACCGCATTTCTCACAATAAACAACAGGTATTGGTGTTCCCCAATATCTCTGCCTTGATATTAACCAATCTTTTAATTTATATTGAATATCTTTCTTACCTAACTTATTCTCTTGTAAATACTTAGTAATCTTTTCTATCGCATCTCTATTATTCATTCCACTAAATTTCCCAGAATTAACTAATTTTCCCTCACCAGTATAAGCTCTATACATTTTATCTGTATTTATAGTATACCCTTCTGGTTGAATAACAATCTTAATATTAATTTTATATTTCTTAGCAAATTCAAAATCTCTTTGATCATGGGCAGGAACAGCCATTACCATTCCACTTCCATAATCAGCTAAAACAAAATTACTAGCATAAACAGGAATTTTTTCATTAGTTAAAGGATTAATAGCATAACTACCAGTAAAAACACCCTCCTTCTCTAAATCTTCATCATTTTTCTTTATATTTTTTAAGAACTTTTCTACATTCTTTTTTTCTTTTTCACTTACTAATTCCATTAACCTTTCATGTTGTGCAGAAATAACCATAAAAGTAACACCATAAATAGTATCAGGTCTTGTTGTAAAAATTTTCCATTTTTCATTATTTATTTCAAATAAAATTTCTGTACCATAACTCTTACCAATCCAATTCTTCTGCATTATTTTTATCCTTTCAGGCCATTCTAATTTATCAACTTTCAATAACTCATCAGCATATTTTGTAGTTTTAATAAACCATT
>CAYQQE010000063.1:0-3098 GCA_964419915.1 Candidatus Woesearchaeota archaeon | reverse complement strand
CTTTCTATTTCATTACTACTCTTCAGAAACACTAATCCCTTTTCTTTTCTTTATCTGATTAATAACCTTCTCTTGCAATACCTCCGGTAATCTCTCAAACATCTGATCAACAACAAAAAAATTCCCTCTACCACTAGTAGCACTCCTTAATTCAGATGTCAAACCAAACATCTCAGCAACAGGCAATTTAGCTTTAATAGTTAAATGTTCACCTTCTTGTTGCATATCTAATAATTGTCCTCTTTTATTTTGTACTAATCTACTTACCTCACCCATATATTCAACAGGAGCTTCTATTTGCAATAATTGTAATGGTTCAAATATTACTGCTTTTCCATCAATCATTGCTTCTCTAATAGCCTCTCTCATGGCAGGTAATACCTGAGCAGGACCTCTATGAATAGCATCCTCATGTAATTTACAATCCATTAATCTCACTTTTACTTTAACACATGGTTCTTTTGCTAATGGACCATTAGTCATTATCTGTTCAAAACCATCCATAACCATTTCAATAATCTCACCAATATGAACAATACCTCTTGTATTATCTATCAAAACATTTCCCTTAAAAACATCCCTATAATTTCCTGCTTCTTTAGCATCTAAACCTAATGCCCTTAACTTTCCAATCATTTCCTTATCTTTTTTCTTAATCCTTCCTTCCCTTAACTCCCCATTTTTAATAGTCTGATAAATTTCCTCTTCTAAAGGCTCAACTTTAATAGAAAATTTATTGTGTTTATTAGGACTCTTTCCCTCAAATTCCCTACTTAATTTACTAATGGTTTCTCTATAAACAACTATTGGTTCAGAAGTAACAACACCAACTTTTTTCTCTGTTCTTATTCTATTAGCAATAACCTCTAAATGTAACTCACCCATGCCGCTCATTAAATTCTCTCCGGTTTCTTCATTGATTTCGATAACAACACTAGGATCCTCTTTAGCAACCTGTTTTAAAACCTCAACTAATCTTGTTAAATCAACTGTTTTTTTTACATCTATACTCTCAGTAACAACAGGTTCAAAAATATGTTTTATTGCTTCAAAAGGTTCTATTTCACTTTCACTTACAGTTTCACCTGCAAAAACCCCTTTTAATCCAACTAAACCAATTATATTACCAGAAGAAACTTCATCAACTTGAAATTTTTGTCCTCCTCTATAAATCAAAACCTGTTGTAATCTTATTTTTCTTTTTGCTAAATTCATATACAATTCCATGCCTTGTTTAATAGTTCCAGAAAACAATCTACCAGCAGCTACCTCCCCAGCATGTTTATCAACAACAATTTTAGTACAAACAAAAGCAACATTTCCTTTTTCATTACAGTTTATTAAATCCTTACCTTCCTGACTTTCAAAATCACCATGCCAAATATGTGGAATTCTATATTTTTGTGCTTCCAGAGGACTTGGCAGATGTCTGATTACCTGATTCAAAACAATTTTATGTAGCGGTGCTTTTTTACTTAATTCTTTATAATTATCTTTTTCATAAGCCTCAATCACATCTTTAAAAGTTAAATTGGTTTTCTTCATATATGGAATACTCATTGCCCATTTATGATAACCAGAACCAAAACTAACACTTCCATCTTGTACATTTACCTGCCATTTCTCCTTATATCCCTCAGGAGCTACCTGTTTAATAAAGCTATTAACATTAGTTATTATTTTAACAAATCTATCTTGCATTTTTTCAGGAGTTAATTTCAATTCTTTAATCAATCTATCAACTTTGTTTATGAACAATACTGGTTTTACTCGTTCTCTTAAAGCTTGCTTCAAAACAGTCTCTGTTTGTGGCATCATTCCCTCAACAGCATCTACTAAAACAACAGCACCATCAACAGCTCTCATCGCCCTAGTAACATCACCTCCAAAATCCACATGTCCAGGTGTATCAATTAAATTAATTAAATATTCCTCATCCTCAAAATCATGAACCATATTAACATTAGCAGCATCAATAGTAATTCCTCTTTCTTGTTCATCAGCAGCAAAATCCATAACTAATTGCTTTCCTGCTAATTCTTCTGAAATCATTCCAGCACCTGCTAATAAAGAATCAGTTAATGTTGTTTTCCCATGATCAATGTGAGCAGCGATAGCAATATTCCTTATCTTATCTCTTTTCTTCATTAACCTTTTTACCTTTTCAGTCATACTTTCTGCCATAAAATAAAAACTAAGAAATACATTTATAAAGATTTCCATTAAAAATTTTTTGGTAACATGTTTCTGCCAAACAGATAATAATATAAATTGAAAAAGATTTTATGTAAAACATGAAATTTGAGTATGATAAAGAAGCAGATGCTGGATATATATTTACGTAGAGTACCCTATAAAAGAAGGGGGAGTTAAAAAAACTATCGAGCTAAATGAAAATATAATTCTGGATTTTGATGGAAAAGGAAAACTACTTGGAGTAGAAATTTTGAATGCAAGTAACATTTTGAATAAAAAAACACTTCTCGAAGCTGCTTAGACTGGGCAAAAGATTATTCTAATTTAAGGTAATGATTCCATAATTCATTTTAGATAAAGAATAAATTTCACTTCAAAACCTTCCCAGTCTTCATATACCAAACATACAAATCTAATTCACCCATGCTCATCCCTAATTTATTTGCAATTCCTCTAAACTTATCCTCAATTTCTAAATATCTTTTTTTAGTTAATTTAACATCTTTTATTATTTTATTTTCTTTCAAAACACTCAAAACATGCCTGTCTAATATGGCATAATCAAAAAAACCAACATTTCTCAAAAAATGACTAGCCTCTTTCATTCCTATACCTTTAACATTTTTAATTAAAAATTCTCTTTTATTTTCTTTTAAGATTTCTTTAATATTTGCAAACTTTCTAGCCTCAACAATATACTCAGCCTTTCTATTATGAAACCTATGTTTATTCTTCCTTATCACCTCTTTCAATTCTTCTTCACTCATCTTCAAAAAATCAGCTTCTTTCTCTATTTCCAAAGCAGTTTTAGCTTTTGCATTTGCTGTTAACAAACAAAAACACAATTCAGAAAACCAATCTTTATTATTTTCAAACTCTTTTAATCTTTTATTTACTTTATT
>CAYQQE010000062.1:0-3099 GCA_964419915.1 Candidatus Woesearchaeota archaeon | reverse complement strand
AATTGCTAAGAAGAATGAATTAGAAAGACAGTCTGATAGTGCTAGATAAACTTTTCAAAAAAGTTTAATCAAAACGAGAGAAAATTCTTGAAAAATAAAAGATGTGATTGTTAAAATGGAAAATATATTATAAAAATATTTGATGATTACATACAACCTGTTGAAAATGAAATTTATTTACTAGATTTTGTTGGATTTTTAAAAAGACATCATTTAATACCACAGGATTTTGAGTTATAATTTAGCTGAACTTGATAGAGTGGATTGATTATTTCTCTTTTTTGGTTTCAAAAACTGTATAACCACAAGAACCACAGGTTTGTCTTCCTTTGTGCTGTGCTAGGAAGATACCAGCGCCACATCTTGGACATGCTGGTTTTTTTTCTATTTGATTATCTTTAATTGTGTATTTTGAGTATTTTTTACTTGTTAATTTATTTTTGAATTCCTTCTTCGCCATGTTTTACCTCTTTAGGTTGTTCTTTTTGTTTTAATTTTTTCTTATTCCTTTTTTCAAATAAATCTAATGTTGGTTTATCTTTATAGATATATGCTGTGACTATTGATTTATTAGATCCATATCTTTGATGGATTTTTTTGATAACTATTAATGATTCATCTATATTCTGGGATTTAGCTAAAGATTTTAAAACTTCTTCTTTTGTTGGTGTTTTAAGTGAGGTTATTTCTTCTTGAAGCTCTGTTCTTCCTAATAATGAATCTTCTATTTTCATCTTGTTTTAATTGCGTATTCTCCCTTCATATTTATATTTATTTTTTTTGCTATATCTGATTTTTGAGGATCTAGGACAATGATTCTTCCTTGCCAATTATCACTAAATTGTCTGCCTTTACATATGGGGCATTCATCTCTTGTTACCAAGATTTTACATTTTTTACATGCTTTTTTCTTCATAAGACCTTTTTAGGAAAAAGCTCTACCAAAAATTTAAGACTTTTTCTTTATCTCCTTTATTGGTTCTTTTAATTTTTTCTTTTCTTTTTCTATGTCATCTAGTTTACCAAGCCAGGGCTGACGCATGGTTAAACCTATCTTTGGATTATCAATTTCTTTGTATGAGATAGCAATAACTCTTGCTTTACAATTATCATTTATTTTCAGAGATTTACCTGTTTCTTTTCCAGACAAAACAGCTGATTTGCTAAAACTTACAAAATCATCCATTGTCTGGGAAATATGAATCATACCGTCTATTGGACCTATGTTAATAAAAGCTCCAAAATCTGTGATATCTGTTATTCTTCCGAAAACAACTTCTTGAAGTTCTGGTTTATATGTTATCAATTTGAATTTTGTGTCATAGTAAGCAGCACCATCTCCTGGGATTATTACACCTTCGCCTATATCCAGTACTTCTGATACTGTTATCGCCATACCTAATTCTTTTGAAATGAAAATAGTATATTTTTCATTTAATTGTTTCAGTACAGATTCTTTTAAATCTTCTCCAAATAGAGCTGGTGGAACTCTTATATGGTCTCTTAATTCTATTTCATAAAACATTTTTAATTATTAAATATTTTTTTTGCCTTATTGTTATATAATTTTTTAATTTTTGTTTAAGTTCTTTGTCTTGCGTTGATATAATTGCTTTTTTGCTTAGGTTTATTAGTATGTCATCTGTATGTCCTTTTCCGGTTTTGAGTATTTTTAAATCTTTCTCTTTTATTAATTTTAGTGCATAATTAGCTGCTGTTTTGTGCTTTCCTTTAATGTTTTCTAGTTCTTGTATTACTTTGTCTATTGTTATTATTTGGTATGAAAAAGGTAGTAAATTTTGTATTTCTTGGAAGATGTCTATTTTGAATTGGTAAATAGCTAGGAAAAAATTTGTGTCTATGATGATGGTTTTCATTTAATGATATTTAAAGAATTACGTATTTAATTGTTTTGGTTTGAATATATAAGTTCTTTAATCTTTTAATATTTAAAGATTATTCTATAACACCAACACCAATTAAACGCCATCTATTTTCAATTAATCTGGAAATAGTAACCCTTGTTCCTTTATCAGCACAAACTGGTAATTTAAGGTTAATTTTTATTATATTCTTTTTTATATCTTCTACTGTACCTATAGTGGCTGCTGCATTTACATTTAACATCAGGGTTTCTAATTTCTTTATATTTTCTACTTTTATTTCTTTTTTAGTTCCAATTACATTTTTAAGAAGATCTGTTTTTAGTGCTAACTCATGCAAAACTTCGGGTAATTCATTTGTTTTACCTACAACATTTCCTGCTAGATTATCATTTTTTACTATTGCTGGGTCTAATTGAGTAAGAATGGCAATTGAACCATAAGGAAGAGCTTCTCTTACTTTTTCTCCACCGCTTTCTATGTTCATAATTTTTGTTTTTAATGATTTATATCCATCTTTTTCTTTTATTCCTGGTTTTATTTCTATTTCATCATTAATCTTTAGTTTTCCTTGAATTAATGAACCTCCTAAGACACCACCAAGTAATTTATCAATTTCTGAACCTGGTCTGTTAACATCAAAACTTCTTGCTATAAACATTAAAGGATCTTTTTTTATATCTTTTTTTGGATCTTTGAATTGTTTTTCTATTGTTTCTATAAGAATATCAATGTTTGTGCCATGCTGAGCACTAATTGGTATTATAGGGGCATTTTCTGCTATTGTTCCTTTTATGAAATCTTTTATTTGATTGTAGTTTTCTATTGCTTGTTCCTCAGTTACTAAATCAATTTTATTTTGAACTATGATAATATCTTTTATGTTTGATATGTTCAATGCCATAAGATGCTCTTTTGTTTGTGGTTGAGGGCATGGTTCGTTTGCTGCTATCAATAATAAAGCTGCATCTGTTATTGAAGCTCCTGTAAGCATTGTGGCCATTAAAGATTCGTGACCTGGAGAATCTACAAAAGAAACTTTTCTTGATAATTTTGCTTTTCCTCCACAAGAACATTGTGGTTTTGAAGTATATTTTTTACATTTTTCACATTTATAGAAATTAGCATTAGCATAACCTAATCTTATGGTAATACCTCTTTTTAATTCTTCTGAATGGGTATCTGGAAATTTCCCTGTTAGTTTTTCGCATAAAGT
>CAYQQE010000061.1:0-3136 GCA_964419915.1 Candidatus Woesearchaeota archaeon | reverse complement strand
TTTCTACAGAAGATAAATCTGTTGGGAAAAAAAAGAAAATTAATTATTGGATGATTAGTAGTATTGTTTTAGGGATATTATTAATATTATCTTTAATTTTTCCAATTAATTTAACTGGGTTTGCTAATAAAAATAAGGTTGGTGAGAAAGCTGTTAATTTTATTAATAATTATCTGTTAAGTACTGGAATGGCTGAATTAAAAGGTGTGAGTGAGGAAAGAGGTTTATATAAATTAGAGTTAAATGTTAATGGTCAAGATTTTGAGTCTTATGTTACAAAAGATGGAAAGTTGTTGTTTACTTCTGGTATTGATTTAGATCAAGAAATCAATGTTCCTAGTTCAGATAGTAATAAAAAGATTGATGTAAGCATCGATGATGATCCTGTTAAAGGTGATAAAAATGCTCCAGTAACCATAATAGAATTTAGTGATTTTCAATGTCCTTTTTGCGGGAAGTTCTTCAAAGAGACATTTGGACAGATAGATGAAAAATATATCAAAACTGGAAAAGTGAAAATGGTTTTTAGAGATTTTCCTTTAAGTTTTCATGAAAATGCACAAAAATCTGCTGAAGCTGCTGAATGTGCAGATGAGCAAGGAAAGTTTTGGGAGTACCATGATATGTTGTTTGAGAATCAGGAAAAATTAAGTGTTGAAGATTTAAAGAGATATGCTGTTGAATTGGGATTAGATAAAGATAAATTTGATTCTTGTTTAGATTCTGAAAAGTATAAAGATGAAGTTAAAAAAGATTTTAGTGATGGACAAAAGTATGGTGTTAGTGGAACTCCAGCGTTTTTTATTAATGGTAAATTAGTTTCTGGTGCGCAGCCATTTAGCGCTTTTGAGAAAGTTATAGAAGCAGAACTTGGTTAAGTTTATAAAGTTGGTTTTATTTTTTAAATTTTAAATGAAGATATGTCCTAATTGTAAATCTAGAAATATAGATCTGTATATGGGTTTTCAGTTTGGGAAATATAAGTGCAAAGATTGTGGTTACATAGGACCTTTAGTTATTAACCATTTTCAGAGAAGCTTTAACAAAAAACAAAAGAAAATTAAAGTTTGCAATAGTTTATTTAGTAAAATAAAAGGTTTGATGTTTTCTAAACCTAAGAATTTATTATTGTTGAATGTAAATAGTATACATAGTTTTTTTGTATTTTTTGATTTTGATGCTTATTTTTTAGATGAAAATTTTAGAGTTATAGAGAAAAAGAGAATTAAACCATTTAGTTTTGCTGAGAATAAGAAAGCAAAGCATGTTTTAGAGACTGTTGGGTTAAAATATAAGAAAGGGGAAAAAGTTAAATATGATTAGATTAGAGGTATTATTATGGATGAAGAGAAACTATTAAAGGAAATGGATGAGTATGCTAAAAAAAAGGGATTTAAGTTAAATCCAAATAAGAAAATAGTTGAAAATGTAATAAAAGGTTTATTGAGGAATAAGAAATTGCATGGTGAAATTTATTGTCCATGTAGGGTTATAACTGGTAATAAGAAAGAGGATAAAAAGATAATATGCCCTTGTTATTATCACAAAAAAGAGATTAAAAATTATGGAAAATGTTTGTGTGGGTTGTTTGTTAGAGGTTAAAGTGTTATTCTAAAACAAAACTATGCCATGTAAAATTTGCAAAGAAAAACCTGTAATTAAGTTAACTAATAGCAATATTTGGTTATGTAAGAATTGTTTTATTAGATATTTTGAGAAGAAAGTTTTGAGAACCATAAGGAAATATAATCTATTGGATAAAGGAGATAAGGTTTTAGTATGTGTTTCTGGAGGTAAAGATAGTACAGCTTTATTATACTTATTAAATAAATTAAGATTAAATATTAAAATTGAGTCTATAGTAATTGATCCTTTAATTGGTGATTATACAAGGAAGAATATTGAAAATTTAAAAGAATTTTGTAAGGAAAATCAAATAAAGTTGCATCATATTGGTTTTAGAGATGAATTTGGTTATAGTTTGTGTTATATAAGGGGTTTGTTAAAGAAAAAAGGTTTGGATTATAATTCTTGTACTATTTGTGGGATTTTAAGGAGGTATTTAATAAATAAATATGCAAGGAAATTGAAAGTTAATAAGGTTGCTACTGGACATAATTTAGATGATGAAGCACAATCATTTTTAATGAATGTTATTAAGAATAATATTGAAGTAACTGCAAGATTAGGACCTAAGACAGGGGTTGTCAAGAGTGAATATTTTATTCCTAGAGTTAAACCCTTGTATTTTTTAACAGAAGAAGAAACAACTAAGTATAGTAAATTAAGGAAATTCAAGGTTACTTATGAGAAATGTCCTTGTTCTGCTATGGTATTTAGAAGGGATATTGAGAGATTTTTGAATAATTTTGAGAAGAAATATCCTGGGAGTAAACATGGTATTGTTAATTCTTTTTTGGAAATATTGCCTTTGTTAAAGGAAAGATATGGTAAAGGTGAGATTGAATTATGTAAGAAATGTAAAGAACCTTGTAGTTTAGAGGTTTGTAAGACGTGTGAAATTTTGGGGAAGATGAGGAAATAAAATGGTTGTTTAAATTATATTCGCTACCTTTTATTATATTTTAAGACATAAGTGTTGAAACAAATAAAAATTTATTAAGTTGAACATAGTTTTGTTTTAAATGGGTATCAAAAATGATTACAAACTTGAAACAGTAATCAAAGATGGAGGTATTTCTTTTTATTTGCCAGAAGAAGTAATAGAAAGAGCGAGTGTAATTGGGATACCTTCTCCTGTGACTTTAAATCTACCCCGAGAATTAAATAAAAGATCTTTAGATGCGTATATTCTTAGAGGAGATGGTCGTGTAATTGTTGTAGATACTTCAAATCCTGAAGAACCTGTATATGTTGGAGATGTTTATTTTGATTTTGGATTTTTTACTAGAACCTTTAGGAATGTTCGCTTTGAGCAACCAGGCACTGAGGAAGAAAGAGCTAAGAGAGCATATTTAGGAGCAGAAACTAAGAAATTGCCTGGAGACTCTGTTGAATTTGAAGATTTATGAATCTTAATTTCTCTTTTCATAATCTTCTATAGCTTTTTTTAATGTTTCTCTTCCTAGAACAGAACAGTGCAATTTTATTGTGGGTAATTTCCCAAGATAATCAG
>CAYQQE010000060.1:0-3376 GCA_964419915.1 Candidatus Woesearchaeota archaeon | reverse complement strand
AAGATATAATAAAAGCATCAAATAGATTAGTCTATGAATTATTAGGCATTATAAAATGAAAATCCTTCTTGGATGTCCAACTTCAGAACACAAAGCCTATTGCTTAGAACCATACATAAAAGCAATCAAGTCTTTAACATACCCAAACTATGACATTCTATTAATAGACAATTCACAAACAAAGGATTACTACAAAAAGATAAGATCTTACAATATTCCTGTAATAAAAGACAAATACCAAGAATATGCCAGAGACAGGATAATCCATTCAAGAAACATTCTAAGAAAACATGTTCTAGACAACAAGTATGATTATTTATTCAGCCTAGAGCAAGATGTAATACCTCCTAAAGATATCCTAGAAAGATTACTAAGCCATAAAAAACAAGTAATTTCAGGTATCTATTTTGCTCATAATCTACTGCCAAACACAGGAAATACAGAGTTAATACCCCTAGTTTATATCCTTAAAGATAAAAAAACCCTAACAATGAGAACTTTAACAGATGATGAACTTTGGAATCCACAATTATTAAAAATAGTTTCCTGTGGCTTAGGATGCGTTTTAATACATAGGGATATCTTAAAAAAGATTAAGTTCAGATATGATAAAAACTTTGAAAGTTTTGATGATCGCTGGTTTGGACTTGATTGTTACAACAACAATTTTGAAATGTTTTGTGACAACACAGTTAAATGTAAACATCTAATCTATAATAGAATTCCATGGAGCTCAATCAAAAAATGAGAGTATTAGTAGGAGCACCAATTTCAGATTTACATGAATACTGTTTAGATGAATTTATATCATCAATCAAGTCTTTAACATACCCAAACTATGACATTCTATTAATAGACAATTCAAAAACTAAGGATCTTTACAATAAACTAAAAAATAAAATACCAATCAAAAGAATCCCTTATGTAAAAGAAGCAAGAAAACGTGTAACAAAATCTCATAATATACTAAGAAAACATGTTCTAGATAACAATTATGATTACTTATTAAATCTAGATCAAGATACAATACCACCAAAGGATGTAATAGAAAAATTACTAAGGCACAATAAAAAATTCATCTCTGGTTTATATTTTGGCCATCATACTCTAGAAACAGGAGAAAATAAAATAATGCCATTCGCATGGGTTTTCACAGAAAAAAAAGATTTCTGGGGTAAAGTAAGGTATTTAGATGAAACAGAAATATGGAAACCAGGATTGATTAAGATAGCCTTTGCAGGAGCAGGTTGTTTATTGATACATAAGGATATACTAAAAAAAATCAAATTTAAATATAATCCAAAAATAGATGCCTGGGATGATAGATGGATAGCTTACGAAGCTTATAAACATGGTTTTGAAGTATTTTTAGATAATACAGTCAGGTGCAAACATTTATATCTTAACCGACCTTTCAAATGGACAAATATTAAAGAAAAAGGTGCATATTAATGAAAAGAATCTTAATTATACCAATAATCTTATTTTTAATAGCAGGATGTTCTCAAAACAAATACACATACAATGGTTACACAATAACAAAACATGAATTTGGATGGGCAGCAACTGTTTATGCAGGACAAAAAGAACAGCCATACATAGTTTACCTACATTATGGTCCAAAAGAAGTAGATAAGATCAATTCAGAAACCGTAAAAGATAAAATACTTAATTCTAAACAAATCTACACCACTTTTAATCCATCAATGCCTGGTGCTCCAACAGCATTAGCAGTTATAGATATAGTAAAAGTTACAGGAACAAATCCAGAATGGGGTATTTTCAAAATTCCAACACAAGCAGCAATAACAGAACCAGATGGTATTAATGAGGTTAAAACATGTAAAGATGCAACCAATGAAACATCTGTTATTCTATTAAAATTAGGTGATGAAACAAAAATATATCCAGAAGATTATTGTATAATAATACAAGCTGAAAATGAAGAAGATATAATAAAAGCATCAAATAGATTAGTCTATGAATTATTAGGCATTATAAAGTAACATAATCCCACCATCTAAAGATGGGTGCTTTTAGCCATAAACTCAGTCGCAGTTATTCGTGAAGAATTTTTGACTTCATCACTTCGGCTGTATGGTTGTGTTACAGCAACCGAAACACCATCAGACATGCTGTGATGTTTAGCGAGGTTAAAACTCGCATTTAAATCAGCATTCAAGGAATATCCACAATGTTTACAAACAAAAAAATTCTTGGAACGAGAACTGATCTGTCCACACTTGGAACAGATTTTGGAAGTATGGTAAGGACTAACTTTTATAATCCTTTTTCCTTTCAAAATTCCTTTATATTCAATGAATTTATGAAGTTGGTAATAACTCCAATTACCCAACCAGAAGTTCAGTCTTTTACCTCTATTGTTGTTTCTAATACCTTTGATATTTTCAATAACTATCGTTCCTTCACTACAATTAATTATTCTTTTGCTTATATTATGGTTAATCCAAGTCATCCAACGGTTTTCTCTCCCAGAGAGCTTCTTCAACAATCTTCTACTGGAACTAGTGCCTTTAGCTTGGAGTTTAGCCCTCAAACGCTTGAATATGAGTTTTTTACTTTTGATTTGCTTTCCATTAAAGAATTGTTTGTTGGAAGTAACTGCAATGTTGTTTATTCCAACATCCACTCCAAGAAATCCGTCAGAAATCATAGGAGTGATGTTTCTGGAAACACAGATATGCAGAAACAATCCAAACTTCTTCATAATCAAATCAGCAGAACAAATCTTCCAATCCAAATATTTCCAGAAATACTCAGGAATATCAACAGGAATCTTTATCCTGCCATCAATAGTGGAAAGAGAAACATAGTATCCTTTATTATTACATTTAAAAGAGAAGGAACGAGCATCGTACCTAATTGTAAGAAATTCTTTAATGATGGGTTTAGATTTAGGTTTCGCTTTAAGAACTTCAACAGCTTTATCTCTACTACTACAAACAAGTTGAGCAGGAAGATTAGTCATTTCTCTAATCTTATAATAAGTCAAATCATGCAACTCCCTCTTATCATCGGTTTGAATATTCCAACCAAAATCAATAACTTTTTGAGCAGATTGAGAATATCGCCTCATAGTTTCAATAAGTTCATTCCTTTGAGGAATTTTCAGTTTGATAATAGCGACGGATTTCATAATAATGGTAAAGATGTAATAGTTTATAAATTTTTCGGAGGTGAAAGGTGGCATTCCTCCCATAACTAAAGTTAGGAGTATCTTTGCCCACATTTTTATGAAAATCCTTCTAGGATGTCCAACTTCAGAACACAAAGCCTATTGCCTAGAACCATACATAAAAGCAATCAAGTCTTTAACATACCCAAACTATGACATTCTATTAATAGACAATTCACA
>CAYQQE010000059.1:0-3380 GCA_964419915.1 Candidatus Woesearchaeota archaeon | reverse complement strand
TTAAAAAGTTTTAGTTTATTTGGTTTTTTGGGGGTTATGATGGAACAAACAGAAATTGAACGAGAAACATTAGCTGGACTTGTTAATTTAGCAGTACAATCTTTGGTGGGTGGTTTACTAGTAAGTGGCTCGTATAGAGGAGGAACAGTATTTTATTTATCTGATAATTTTTATTCTGAATCTAATTTGGGGAGAGCAACAATAAATTACAATTTAAAAGGTGATGAGTATCCAGAAGATATAAGAAAATTTGTAGGAACTAAAAGCGATGCTTTGATTCTTGGTTTCGTTCCTGTTACAAAAGAAGCAAAGAAAGTACTAGACGAACTTGGTTTAAAAGTGGTTATAGAAGGTGCTACATTACTTCCAGAAGGAATAACTTTTCAAGTTTATAAGTAATAACAATTTAAGAGGTGATTTGAGGAATAAAATGAAGTTATGGTATGTGAATAAAGGAGAGATGTATACACCTAAAACAAAAGAACTAAGTAAAATTGATATATTAACTAAAGCAAGAGGTAGTGATATTGGAATACAAGATAGTTATGTAGCATTAATAAAATTATTGCATTAAGGTTAGAGAATGGTTTAGAAATGGTTATTGGTGATTTTTGGAATGATGGTCCTCATGTTGGTGGATGTATTGCTGGAGCTAGACCAACTGGGTATTTTCATATTAATTCTCATGGTGATATTGAACCTTGTGTGTTTTTGCAATTTTCAGTAGATAATATAAGAGGTAAAAAGTTAATAGATGTTATTCAATCACCATTTTTTAGAGCAATACAAGAGGTTCAGCCATATTGCAAGAATAAAAATTTATTGAGTCCGTGTGCTTTGATTGATAATCCAAAATATTTAAGAGAGTTGGTTAAAAAATTTAATGCAAAACCATCATATAACAGTAGTTTTGAGGTTGTGAGTGATCCAAAAATATGTAAACATTTAGATAATTATTCAAAGAGATTTAAAGAGATAACAGATCCTGTATGGGAAGAGGATTTGTCTTTGAGGTATAAGCATTGGAAAGATAGAATTTGAAAACATTTATAAAAAGGAAAACTTCTATTAGTTTTAAGGGCTCGTGGTCTAGTCTGGCTATGACATCACCTTTACACGGTGAAGGTCGCCGGTTCAAATAACCATTTTTAGAAAAAAGCGTTAACGGAAAAAGGTTGGAAAGTCCGGCCGGGCCCATTTAACCCTTTTCAAAAAGCGTTAACGGAAAACGAGAGGAAAAAAGCTTAACCAAAAATAGAAAATAAATAGAATTTTTAAAAAATGAGAGAAAAATTTTATCTGATTGCTGGACCTTGTGCTGTAGAATCTGAAAAACAGATATCGGAAATTAGTAAGTTTCTGAAAGATAAAGGTATTAAATATTTGAGAGGTGGCAGTTTTAAACATAGAACTAATCCTGATGCTTTTCAAGGTTTGGGAAAGGAAGGTATTAAATTTTTGATGAAAGCAAAAGAAAGAACAGGTATGAAGATTGTTAGTGAAATTTTGGATGTTAGAGATATTAGGTTATTTAAGGATGTGGATATTATTCAAATTGGAGCTAGGAATAGTCAAAATTTTCCATTGATAAAGGAAGTTGCTAAAACAAGTAAAATAATTTTGTTAAAAAGAGGTTTTGGGAATACAATTGATGAATGGATTAGTACTTCTAAATATATTGTTAAAGAGGGTAATAAAAATATTATAATGTGTTGTAGAGGTATAAGAACTTTTGAAAATGGAATGAGAAATAGTGCTGATATTGATGCTATTCCTATTGTAAAAAAGAAAACTGGATTTCCTGTTGTGTTTGATCCTAGTCATTCTGCTGGAAGAAAGGATTTAGTTGTTCCTTTGAGTAAAGCTGCTATTGCAATTGGTTGTGATGGTTTGCTGATTGAGGTGCATAATAAACCTGAAGAGGCATTAAGTGATAATAAACAGCAATTGAATTTTGAAGAGTTTGAAGAATTGTTAGAAGAAATTAAACCTTACTTGGAGTTGAGTGGTTTAATTTAATAAAGATAATTTTAAATATGATGTATTTTTCTTAAAATGTATGCAGTAGTAGTCCAGTCTGGCTAAGACACTGGCTTGCCAAGCCAGGAACCCGGGTTCAAAGAGCTTTTTCAGAAAAGTTTAATCAAAACGAGAGGAAAAGATTGAAAGTCCCGGCTACTGCATAGTATATTCTTGTGATTTAATTGGGTAAAGTTTTATATACTTTATGATATTTTTTATTTTGATGGTAAGAAAAAATTATCATGATGGAGAAGAATTAAGTAGAGAAGAAAAGTATGTTATGTTAGAGGATATACTTACGCGATTAACTCGTGGAAGACTTGAAAATATATTTTGTAAACATTGTTCCGAAACCAATCCAGATTCAATAAAAGAATGGAGTAAAGCTTGTTTAGAATATATTGAATTTATAGAATCAATTCCTCATGAAGCAAGGAATAATCTTTTAAACTATTGTGAAGATTGTCGCAAAAGAAAATTGAGATATAGTGGAGAATATTCAGAAACCATTCATTAGTAATTTTATTCTAGTATTTATAAAACATTTATAGGTTGGCTATCACTGTTAAAATTTATAACCTAGATCTTCAAAAATCTTTTTTGTTTTTAGAGAATCTGATAATGGATTTGGGGATTCATTTATGATTGTGATATTTATTTTTCTTTTTAGGATTTCTTTTGCTAGTTCTTTTATTTCTGTTAAAGGCGTTAGAATATGTCTTCTTTCTCCTTTTGATGAATATTCTATACCTGAGAAATGGGAATGAAGATGATTGAAGGGTTTTATTTTCGAGAAGATTTCATTGTAATTAAAATCTTTTTGTAATCTGGCTTTTAAATGTGCAAAATCAATACAGAAATAACAGTTTGTTTGTTTTTGTAGTTCTAATATTTCATCTAAAGAACCAAATACATTTATTTTTCCTGTAGTTTCTGGTGCTAATTTTACCTTGTAATTTTGTTCTTTGATAATATCTTGTATTTCTAGGATTTCTTGTTTTATATTTTGGAAGGTTTGTTCTGGTGTAAAAGATGAATAATAACCCGGATGAAAAACAACATAGTTTGCTTTTAGATAATGAGCTCTTTCGCAAGATGTTAAAATTCTTTTTTTGCTTGCTTGGATTATTGATTTTTCTTTTGAATTTAAGTTGATATGGTAAGGTGCATGAACTGATAGAGAAATGTTTAGTTTTTGTGCTTGTTGTCCTATTTGTTCTGCTAGAGAATTGGACATGTGAATGCCGTGAACAAATTCTACTTCTAAAGCATGTAAATGTTTTTGTTTGATAATTTGAATACCTTCTAGAGTAGAGCTTCCTGGACTTCCTGCTGTTCCTATAAGGATTTTTTGCATG
>CAYQQE010000058.1:0-3579 GCA_964419915.1 Candidatus Woesearchaeota archaeon | reverse complement strand
GGAAAGCATAAGCCACCTTCTGTCAAATCTCCTTTTAAAAAGGAAAGATTTGTTCTAACATTTTACTAAGCGTTTTACAACTTGCATCTGTTAGGACTGGCCGTTTCATCATCTCCTCTAAAGACGTCAAAGGGTTAACTCACTTGTTTCACAACAAGCTTCGCCATTATCATCCCATTTTAGAGGTTGTTTCGTTTCTGAGCCGTTGCCATCCATTTCTGGATCTTTTTCAAGTAACGTTTTAGGATGGGTGGACTTTCCTCAGAACCTTTCTTTTAAAAAAGAAACGTTCACGAAAGAAAATTTCTTTTGAAGGTTCCGGAAGTTAGATGACTTTCCTACAGAGAAAAAGTATCTTCTAGAGTATATAAGTTTTTCTATCATTATTAATTGGTTTTTTCTTTAAAATAATCAGAAATTAATCTTCTTACATCACCCCATAATTTAGTTTCAGCTGGTTGATGTTCTTTGTAATCATACCCTGGAATAGAATCAAATTTAAGTGTATTAATTAAAAGATGATTATCTTGTGGAGATTCACACTTAAATATTCCACCTGTTCCTATAACATCTATACTGCCATTGATAGAGATACTTTTTTGTTCAAAATCAGTCATTGGATGTCTATATAGTCTCTCTATTATTTCTTTACTTTCCACAGTGTAATGAACAGAACCAGGTAAATTCTTTGCAATATATAGGAATAACCTTCTCACATTTTTTAAATCTAAAGGTCTTTCAAATTCGATTGTTGTTTCCTTAATTATTCTTTCAATACTCATAAGACAGCGAAATTACCATAAATATATAAGTTTTTCTGTTGAATGTAGTATTAATTTAAAAAAAAGAAAAAAATATTTTTAAGTATTTTCAATTATTTGTAAAGTTGTTTTATTCCTGTTATGTCTCCAATTTCCAAGGTTCTTTTTTTGGTTTCACCATAATCTGCAAATCTATACATTGTTTCTTCTGTACAACTATCTTGTGGATGTCCTAAACCAAGTGCATGACCAAATTCATGCGTTGCTATATTCTGATAATCCATAACTGCTGAATTATTGTCTGCATTTCCAAAAGAATAAGCTGTATTGAAAACTACATCCCATTCAACTAATTCCCTTGCTGAAGGTGGTCCATAAAAAATTCCCCACACAATAGTATATGCAATAGTGCTAGTTTCTCCTAAATTTGCGAATTCAACTTCATTTTTACCATCTGGAGTTATTGAATCAGCTCCATCAGTAATCATTGTTATATCTCTTGTTCCAAATACATCAAATAAAACCTCTTGATCCCATGTATTTAAACTTGTTTCAGTAAGTAAAGGATCTATTCCATCACCTGTTATATATTGTTCTGTTGTTTTCCATTTAGCTCCCTTTGCAAGGAATGCGTAACAATTTCCACTATTTTTTCCTTGACCAGCGCCTGGTGGCTTTGCATTTTCTCTTCTGTTATCTACAAATAAAAATCCTTCTACTATTTTACCATTTACATCTTGAGCTGTTCCTAAATAAAAAAGATTAGGAGCAACTTCAACAGCTTTAGAAGGTATTGTTATTGTATTTTTTGGTTCTTGTGTTACTGGGTTTGTTACTGTTGCTGCTTGAAAGTCTATTGCTAATGCTAAACTCATTGAAAATACTACAAATAACACTAATAGATATTTTTTCATTTTACCCTCGAAGCAAGGAATATCCTTATCTTATTTAAATATTTGTGTTCTAAATTAGAAAGGTATGTTGAAAGGTTTTTCCCTTTCTTTTTATTTCAAAACTTAATTTCTAAAACATATACCAAAAAACAAAAAACTTTATATACTCACTTCATCCTTAAGAAATTCAATATGAGTTTAGATTTATTAAAAAAGATATTAAAGGAAAAAAAAGTTGTTTTTGGTACTGATAGAACTATTAAAAAATTAAAGAGAGGAGTATGTCAAAAAGTTTTTCTAAGTTCAAACTGTCCTAAGGAAACAGAAGAAGATATAAGGTATTATTCGAAATTAGCAAAAGCAGAGGTTATCAAACTAGATCAACCAAATGATGAATTAGGGATGGTGTGTAAAAAGCCATTTTCTGTGAGTGTTCTTTGCTGTTAAAAATGACAATAAAATATGATGCTGATGTTATAAATTTTATTAATTTCTTTGAGAAATTAACTAAAGCTAGTGTAAAGGATGTTATTTTAAAAGATGATAGATTAACATTTATAGTTAATGAGGGTCAATTAAGAAAGGCTATTGGAAAGAACGGGGTTAATGTTAGGAAGTTAGAGCACATGTTTAAGAGAAGGATTAGGGTTGTTGAATTTAGTAGTGATGTTTGTGAATTTGTTAAGAATTTACTGATGCCGTTGGAAATCAGTAATATTTATAAAGAGAATGAAATGGTAAAAATAAAAGCTGATGGCTTAAGATTAAAGTCAATATTAATCGGTAGGGATAGAAGAAATTTAAATCATTTGAAGGACATAGTTAAGAAATATTTTAAATATGATTTAGAGGTTATTTAGAATGGCTAAGAAATCAAAAGGATTGTATGCTGGAAAGAAATTGAAAAAGAGAAGGAAAAAGAGTAGATGGCAGAATGTATGGTTTAAGAGAAGAATGTTAAGGTTGAAAGAGAAAAGTGATCCTTTAAAAGGTTCTCCTCAAGCAAAAGGCATAGTAGTAGAGAAAGTACAGTTAGAAGCAAAACAACCGAATAGTGGGATGAGGAAGTGTGTTAAGATTCAGTTAATTAAAAATGGAAAGCAAATAACTGCTTTTGTTCCAGGGAATAATGCTATTAAAAAAATTGATGAGCATGATGAAGTATTAGTTGAATGTATTGGTGGTACTAAAGGAAGAGCAAAAGGTGATATACCAGCTATTAGATGGCAAGTTATTAAAGTTAATGATCAAAGTTTACATGCCTTAGTAAAAGGTAAGATAGAGAAGGGTAGAAGATAACCCTTTTAGGAAAAGCGTTAGCGGAAAAGAAAATGAAAATCTTTAACAAGTGGGAATCAAATGTAAATGTGATTGATTTAGGTTTGAAATCTTATATAAATGTAGAACCAATAATTGTTCCTAGAACTTCTGGAAGAAATGTGAAGATTAGGTTTCATAAATCTAAGAATCCCATAGTTGAGAGATTAATGAATAAATTAATGGTTTCAGGTCATAGAGGGAAAAAGCATAGATTAACTAGCAGACATAATACTGGCAAGAGTTTAAGAGTGTATAAAACTATTAAGGAAACATTTGAGATTATAGAGAAAGAAATGAAAATGAATCCTGTAGAGGTTTTGGTTAGAGCTATAGAAAATGCTGCTCCTAGAGAAGAGATAACTACAATAGAATATGGTGGTGCTAGATACCCACAGGCTGTTGATTGTTCTCCTCAAAGAAGAATTGATATTGCTTTAAGGATGATGGTGCAGGGAACATACCAAAGTTGTTTTAATAAGAAAAAAGGTGTGAGCAGAGCATTAGCTGATGAGATAATTAATGCTTATAAAAATGATAACCAAAGTGTTGCAATTGCTAAGAAGAATGAATTAGAAAGACAGTCTGATAGTGCTAGATAAACTTTT
>CAYQQE010000057.1:1611-3596 GCA_964419915.1 Candidatus Woesearchaeota archaeon | reverse complement strand
TAAATGTATTTCATTTTGCTGGTGTTGCAGAGGTAAGTGTCACAGTTGGATTACCAAGGTTAATAGAGATATTTGATGCTAGGAAAGAACCAAGTACTCCTATGATGGAAGTTTATTTGAAGGCTTCGCATTCTAATGATGTTGAAAAGGTTAGGAAAATAGCAGCTTTGATTAAAGAAACCAGAGCTGAGGAATTTATTTCTGAAATATCTTTAGATATTTTGAAAATGGCTGTTTATCTGAAATTAAATAATTATAAACTTAAGGAAGTTGGCATCGATGTTAAAACATTTACCAAAACATTCTCTAAATCTTTGAAGAATATTTCTATTAGAGAATTAAAAGAAGGAGATTTGGTTTTGAGAAGTACAAAGCAAATTGAGGTTCAGGATTTATATAAATTAAAAGAAAAAATTAAGGGAATATTAGTTAGTGGTATAAAGAACATAACACAGGTGTTGCCTATTAAGAAAGGTAATGAATTTGTGATAATATGTGCTGGCACAAATTTAAGAGATATTACAAAGGTGGAAGGTGTTGATGTGACAAGAACTATGAGTAATAATTTCTTTGAAATTGCTGAGGTTTTAGGTATAGAGGCTGCTAGAACTTCTATTATTGAGGAAGCTAGGAAAGTTATTAAAGAACAAGGTTTGGATATTGATATTAGACATATAATGTTAGTTGCTGATGTTATGACCAATAATGGAAAAGTTCAGGGTATAACAAGAACTGGGATAACTGGTGAAAAGGAAAGTGTTTTAGCAAGAGCAAGTTTTGAAACTCCTGTAAATCATTTAGTAAATGCAAGTTTGATTGGTGAGGTTGATATGTTAAACAGTGTTATAGAAAATGTAATGGTGAACCAAGCTGTTCCTACTGGTACTGGTTTGCCTGGGTTATTAGCGAAGATGAAGGATAGAGAGAGGAAATGAATTTTGGAGATATAGCTACTTGGTTAAACAAAATTTTAATAATTCTTTTAGTTATCATTTAAATACCTTTATATATAACTGATTTTCAAGAGGTATTAGGTGATTAAAATAAAAAAAAAAGATTTTTGGAAGGTTAGATCAGAACTGTATAATTGTCTTTCTTGGGTTAAAGATGATTCTTATTTGAATGATTATATTAAATTAGGGGATTTTAAAAAAAGTGATAGAGTATTAGATGTTGGAACTGGTACTGGTGTGGTTGCTGATGCTATTGCTCCTTTAGTTAAGGAGGTGGTTGGTTTGGATTCTTGTAAACATATGTTGAGCAAGGGTAATTGGATTGGGAATAAAAAATGTGTAAATGAAGATATAAGAAATACTAGTTTTGATGATTATAGTTTTGATAAGGTTTCTGCTAGAATGGTGTTTCATCATATTTTGGAAAATACTGAAAAAGCAATGAGTGAATGTTTTAGGGTTTTGAAAAAGAATGGTAAAATAATTCTGGCTGAGGGAGTACCTCCTATTAGAGAGGTTAAAAAAGATTATGAAGAAATTTTTAAACTGAAAGAAGATAGGTTAACTTTTTTAGAAGATGATTTAGTTAAACTAATGATGAATGCTGGTTTTAAAGTTAAGGTTTATCCACATGTTATTGAGAAATTTAGTGTTAGGAATTGGTTAGAGAATAGTGGTTTAGAGAAAGAAAAACGAGATAGGATATTTGAAATGCATGTTACTAGCAATAATATTTTTAAGAAAGCTTATAATATGAAGATTGTTAATGGGGATTGTTTGATAGATACAAAAAATTTGATTTTGGTTGGGAAGAAATAAGAGAAAGGTTTTTAAAGAGTTTTTCTATTTTGTTGATTATAGCGGAGTGGGACAGTTAGGAGTGTCCGTCGGGCTCATAACCCGAAGGTCGAAGGTTCAAATAAACTTTCTCAAAAAAGTTTGCAAAAACGAGAGGGAAGTTTGGAAATTCCTTCCTCCGCTATGTTTTTATCAGTTAAAACAAATAGCTTTAAAAGTAATATTTCTTTTGTA
>CAYQQE010000057.1:0-1511 GCA_964419915.1 Candidatus Woesearchaeota archaeon | reverse complement strand
AGGTCCTGTCATCGGTCCATTAGTAATAGCTGGAACTTTAATAGAAGAAGCTAAATTAGAAAAATTAAAGAAAATTGATGTTAAAGATAGTAAATTATTGAGTATTAAAAAGATTCATGAGTTAGCACCAAAAATAAAAAGAATTTGTAAGTATGAGATTATTGTAATAAAACCAGGAGAGATAGATGATATTTTGAATTCTGATAGTTCTAATTTAAATTGGTTGGAAGCTGAGAAAGCAATAGAGATAATAAAAAAATTAAAACCAGATAAAGTTATAGTAGATAGTCCTTCCCCTAATTTAAGAGCTTATAAAGATTATTTAGATTCTTTTTTGAAAGATAAAAAAATAGATGTGATTGTAAGTCATAAAGCAGAGAAATTTGAAATTGTGGCTGCTGCTTCTATTCTAGCTAAGGATAGAAGAGAAAAAGAGAT
Source organism: Candidatus Woesearchaeota archaeon (assembly GCA_964419915.1). Classification (GTDB taxonomy): domain Archaea; phylum Nanobdellota; class Nanobdellia; order SCGC-AAA011-G17; family ARS1178; genus ARS1178. The sequence goes on along the minus strand of CAYQQE010000057.1, from coordinate 1,073 downwards.
GGATAAGATAAAGAAAAAATATGGTGAAACAGGCCCGGGTTATATGTCAAATAAAATAACTCAGAAATTTTTAAAAGAAAATTATAAGAAGCATCCTGAAATTTTTAGGAGGAGTTGGATTCCTTATAAGAAGTTAGTTGAGGAAGATAATAATATGAAGTTGGGTGAATTCTAAAGATTATTTTAGATAATATAAATATTTAAAAATTATAAAAGAATAATAAAATAAATGAGCGAATTTAAATTACATTTGTATTCAGATGATCCCTCTATAATTGTAGAATCTAGAGCAAGAACTGTAAATGATGTTGGAAGATTTGCATTTTGTTATTTAGAAAAAAAGGTTAGTGAACCATTAGATCAGAGAATCTTAAATTTTCTTAAAGACATTGGAACTGGTTCTTTCTGGCATGCTTTGTATGCTATTGATGGCTGTAATAATCCATTAAAGCCAGATACAATCAAAGAAAGAGAAGAAAAAAGACAATGGGCAAGAGAAAATTTTAGAGAACACGAATTAGAGCGTATATTAAACATATCTGTTAATACTGCTTTGCTTTCTCCTTTTGGTTTTAGTGGTTGTCCTGGAGATTATAGGGGACATAGTATTTTATACAGAGAATTGGTTTTGAAGGAAGATTCTATGTTTTATGGTGTTGTTGATAGGGATTTTAGAAAGAGGTTGAACAATGGTAGATTCTGGGAAGAACTTCCTGATATGTCACCTTCATTAAACTTTGGTATTTCTTATACAAGAGTTGAGGATGTTTTAATGAATTGTTATGAAGATTTGGATTGTGTTTTTGCTGTTCTTAGAGGTTTTAATATTTTTAATAGAAACCGTGCAGAAAATGCTGATTTTTATTTAAGAGGTCTCTCGAATGAAGCAATTGATAAATATATTGAGTTTATAAGAAAAATTGAAATAAAATGTAGGGAAACAGGTATTGTTAATGTGTTAATTTTTAAGGCTTTGATAAAACCTTATGTGGGGGTTATTCAAGATTATGAGGATGATGGAATATTAAGATTTGAAGATTCTGAAGAAAGATTGAAAGATCCTTTAGTTGTTG
>CAYQQE010000056.1:0-3670 GCA_964419915.1 Candidatus Woesearchaeota archaeon | reverse complement strand
TGTTGGAAGTTGGGATTTGATCATCAACAAACCAATTTATACAATTTACAGAATTGCTGAAAAGATTAGATGGCTTTTACTCCGACTCAAGGCTAAATTATGATAAGCACGGCTTGTCACAAAATACTTTTATGATTGATGTCAGACAATCAGTAAATTATGCAAACTATTTAAAATCTCAGGGTTGGGTTGTAGAAAGAATCAAGAATACCAACTATTTTGTTAAAAAATTACCTATATTTGGTTCAGTTCTGAAAATTCAAAGGCCAAAAACTATAGATTTTGAGACAATAAAAAAATTAGAGAAGAAATATAAAATATTTCAAACAATTATTGAGCCTGACCTATGTTCCAACATCTGGCCCCTCGTCCTGAAGGACAACCCCTCCAGTGTCAGGCCCATCATTAAAAATGATGTCCATAGATTCATTATAGAACATGGCTTTAAATTGTCAAAAATCCCATATTTACCATCTAAAACTTTACATTTAGATTTAACTTCCTCCAGAGAGGAAATCTATAAAAATCTAACTAAAGACTGCAAGTACAGTATTAGAAAGGGGGAGAGGTTAAAAATTACTAATTACTCGACCCCGAAAGAATTAGAAATTTTTCATAATGCATGGAGAAATTCTGTTAATTTTAATAGATTTGTTCCAAGTCTTAAGTCCTTAATAAACTTGAGGGAAAGCTTCCCGAACAATCACAGTATTTTCCTTACGTCGCACAATAAAATTGGCAATATTATAGGGGGAGCGATTTTCACGCGGAGTTCACACGACATTGCTTATTATTGGTATGGTTTTACCAATAAAGAAGGTCGTACTTCCCTATCCCAATACTCTCTTCTATATTCTGGAATACTATGGGGTAAATTGAATAATTGTAAGATTTTTGATTTTGAAGGTATTTATGATTCTAGATTCCCCGATAAAAGTTGGTTAGGCTTTACCCATTTTAAAAAATCTTTTGGGGGGAAAGAAGTACTCTACCCCGGATGCTATACTAAGCTAAGATTTCCATTATGATAATTGAGAAAAAAACTTGGCCAGAGATGTTTAATCAGCTCCTTTCTGGTAAAAAAACCTTTGATGCGAGAATTGCTGATTTTGAAATTGGTGAAGGAGATATTCTTATTCTTCGCGAGTATGATCCTATAAAAAAAGAGTATACAGGTAGAAAAATAGAAAAGAGGGTTACTTTCGTTTTAAAAACAAAAGATCAGAAATTTTGGGCAAAGAAAGACATTGAAAAGTTTGGACTACAAATAATCGGATTTAAATGATTTATAAAAAACATCATCTTCGGGTGGAAGACTTAATTATTAATCTTAATTTATTTACTTTTACAAAACATTGAATACTCACATTTGTTTTGACAAAAATAACTGTTATTACATTTAAAATCAGATTTTTCTATCTCATCTCTTATTTTTAATATCTCTTCTTTAACTTTTTCTAGATCTTTTTCTGTTCTTTGTGTTGTTATCTTTTTCTGTTCCTTAAAGTAATAAAGTGAAAGCTTTATGTTTTCGGGTTTTACTTTGTATAAATTTGAGGTAGCTAACGCATAAAACGAAAGTTGAAGATCTTTATCTACATCTTTTTGGCTAGGAACGTTAGCTCCAGTTTTATAATCAATCACTTCAAACCTTCCCCCACCTAGATCATCTACCCTATCTATTGTCCCTCCAATTTTTAAGGTTTTATCTAGAGGTACTATAAATTTTTGTTCTGTAGCAAGAGTTTTTATTTTTTTGTCATATCCCTTTTTAAGAAATTCAAGAAGATAATTCTCACCTTCTTTATAAAACTCCTGTTTATGTTTTTTGTTTAGGTAACCTTCCTCTATCCAATTTTTTTTAAAGAGACTTAAAATATCTTTCTTTGTTATACCTGCTATTGTATCAATAAATTCTTTTAGTGTGTTGTGAATTGAGACACCAAATGAAATCGATGCTGAAGGGGTTGTTGGAAGTTTGTAGATATATTTTAGTTTGTAATGAAGCGGACAATCTTTAAAAGTTTCTATCTGTGAAACTGATAGATAATCGATCTTTAAATTTTTGTTGCTGACATTACTAATTTCTTTTTTGGAAACATTAAAACTGTTAATCAGTCCTGTCTTTTTTTCTAATAAAGAAAAGTCAACACTTTTTCCTAAAGCTTCCATCACAAATGGTGATATCTTCTTTGCTCTTTTTGCATCTGCATAATAATCACTGGCTGTAAAGTAAAGCTTCTCCTTTGCTCTAGTCATTCCAACATAGAAAAGCCTTCTTTCTTCCTGAAGATGATAATCTCCTTTTGGTAAAACTTCTTTTATTAGTTCATCCGGAATTGGTATTTGTTCACGGCGTTCTCTACTCGGGAACCTTTCATTAACAAGATTAACCAAAAAAACAACCGGAAATTCCAAACCCTTACAAGAGTGAACAGTTAAAATATTAACAGCATTGTTTTCTTGCCAATCTCCATCTGTTACTGTTGGGGTTTCTCCCATTTCTGTTAAGAGATCTATGTAATCAACAACCTTAAAGACGGAAGAATCTTTGTTTTCGTTTTCATATGCTTTAATCTTTTCAAAAAACTTTGCAATATTCTTAGCTTTAATGTCTTCACTGTCCTTTACAATCTTCTGTAGTAGCCCAATTTCATTTACAAAATCATATAAAATCTCTCCAGCTGACATTTTGTTTAAAACTTTTAGGTGTTTCTCAATTATTTTTACTACTTTAGCCAATTTTTCATCGTCACTTTCTGAAACAATCTCGAAAAGGGATAGGCTTTTCCTTTTGGCTAAACTGTTTAGTCTGATTAATGTCAAACTTGAAATGTCAAATATATCTGAGGATAATAGTCTATACAAATTTTCCGTGTCTTCGGGATTATACAATACTTTAAGGTAAGAAATTAGATCAATAATTTCTTCTCTTTCAAATAATTTTGATGGCCCCAAAAACTGATGTGGTATCCCCTGTCTTTCAAATTCCTTAGTAAAAGCCTCGGCGTGATTATTTGCTCTTACAAGAATTGCAATATCACCGTAATCGTACTTAATTTTTGTTATTAGTTTGTCTATTTCTTTTGCTACCTCAAATACTTCATCTGAGACGTTTGTAGTATGAATAAGTTTAATGGTATCTTCCTTTGTTCTTTTATATTGGGAAACAAGCTTTTTATTAATTTTTTCTATCACTTCAAGCCTATCGGGGTTGTTGTGTTGTATTAAATCATAACTTCTATCTAGAATTTCCTGCGTACTTCTATAATTCTTTGATAGTACTATTATCCTTGTTTTTGGGAAATTTGACCTAAATTGAATAACATTTGATACCGCAGCACCACGCCACCTATAAATTGCTTGGTCATCATCAGCGACAGCCGTTATATTTTTATTCTTTCCGGCAAGAAGTATTGCTAATTCATTTTGGGCAAAATTAGTATCTTGAAACTCATCTATTAAAATATATTTAAACCTTTCTTGATAGACTCGTAAAATATTTGGTCTTTCTTTAAAAAGTTTAAGAGTGTAGGTAATTAGGTCTCCAAAATCAAATAGGCTTTCTTTTGTTTTTAACTCATTATATTTTTGATAGGCATTAGCCAGTTCAATTGATTTTTGTAGTTCCAATCTTGTCTCGTCATCTTTCGGCTTTTTAATTGTTTTT
>CAYQQE010000055.1:0-3698 GCA_964419915.1 Candidatus Woesearchaeota archaeon | reverse complement strand
TTCATTTTATCTCATTTAAAATTTGTTTATGCATTTTTCTTAGGAATTCTATTTTATCTTCTATTCTTAGGGCATCTGTATATCCTTGTGAAATTAAATTAAGGGAAAATGGTGATGGTAAGGAAGTGGATATTTGTTTTATTTTTATTTTTTTATTTTCTATGTCTTTTAGAATTTTAGCTGCATTTTCTATATCCATTAGGTCTTGTAAAACTTCACGCCTTGCTTCTTTTAAAATTGGAAAGTTTTCTGAAATTCTTTTAACTGCATTTAATAATATCATAGATGAAACCTGTTGTCTACCAACTCCTTTTTTCTTTCCTTTGTATTGTCTTAAAATCATTAAAGATCTGGTTGCACAGTGTCTAAATCTTCTTTTAAGAACTTCTGATTTTTCTATTGCTTTTTCTGCTATTTGTTCTAATTCTGAAGATTTTAATAAAGAGAAGGCTCTTAAAACTTGAATTTTTTTATTATCTCTTGAAGCTATATAAAAACCATTATCATTTATCCCTATTTCTACATCTTTATGTTGTATTTTAGAAATAGTATAGGCAATAGTTCTTGAAAGAACATCATTAACTCTTCTTCCATAGAGAGAATGGAATATCACATAATTTTTATTGTACTCTTTGTAGAATTCAATTAATAATTTTTTTTCATGTGGGATTTCTGCAAATTTAAATTGTTCTTTGAAATATTCATAAATAGAATTTGCTGCATTTTGATCTAGGTATAAATAAGAGTTTATAAAATCTAGAATTTCTTCTTTTGATTTTTTTTGTTGGAATTGTTCTTCCATATATTTTCTAAATTTTTGAATTTCTAAAGCTAATTCAAATGATAATGGAAGCATCTCTGAGAACCATGAAGGTACTGTTGGTGGTTTATCTGATGTTGGTGTTACTTGTGCTGTCATACCTGAAGAATATTTGAAGATATATCTTTGCCCACCAAGAATAAAAACATCTCCTGGTCTTAGCTTTTCTAGGAATGCTTCATCTATTGTTCCTATTATTTCATCTCTTACTTTTACTAGAACTCTTGTTTCATCTGGTATTGTCCCTATATTTGTTAGATGTATCATTCTGCTTAATTTACCTTTTTTTCCTATAAACCCTGTTTCTTCATCATACCAAATCTTGGCATAAATATGTCTGTCTTCTAATGAGATATATTTTCCTGATAAATAATCTATGACTTGTATAAAATCTTCTTTTGTTAGGTTTTTGTATGGATATGCTGATGTTATTAATTTGTATAAATCATTTGTATTAATTTGTTGGGAGATAGCAATGCCATGAATTTGCTGTGCTAGAACATCTAGAGCATTTTTAGGGATATGAATTTTATCTATTTTCTTTTCTATCGCTGATTTTAAAAGGACTGAACATTCTATTAAATCATCTCTATCTAAGACTATTATTCTTGCTTTTACTTTTTCATGTAATTGGTGACCTGACCTTCCAGATCTTTGTAAAAACCTTGCTATTGATTTTGGAGAACCCAAACAGATAACTAAATCAATGTAACCTATGTCAATTCCTAATTCTAGTGAAGTTGAACAGACAACACATTTTAATTTGCCTTGTCTTAATCTGTCCTCTACATTATGCCTATGCTTTTTAGATAAAGAACCGTGGTGAGCATCTATATTCTCTGTATAATTCTTAGGAAATTTTTCTTTTAAATAATGAACAACTCTTTCTGTTGCAGATCTTGTGTTTGTAAATATTAATGTTGTTTTGTGTTCTTGAATTAAAGAATCTATTAAAGAATAAAGAGAATTGTGTAGTGTTTCATAATCGGTGTCTATTAAATCAGGCAATGGTGAAAGAACTTTTAGATCGTATTGTTTTAAGAAATTAATATTTGCTATTTTACATTTTCTATCACCTGTTAAAAATTGTGCTATTTCTTCTAATGGTGATATGGTAGCTGATAGACCAATTCTTGTGAAATTTGTAAGATATTGTAATCTTTCTAATGATAAAGATAAATGAGTTCCTCTTTTATTTTCTGCTAGAGCATGAATCTCATCTACAATCACATATTGTGTGTATTTTAGGAGTTCTCTAAATTTGATCGTTGTTAAAATAATTGATAATGTTTCTGGTGTGCAGATCAAGATATGTGGTGGTTTTTTAAGCATTTTTGCTTTTTCTGAAGTTGATGTATCACTAGTTCTAGAAGCTATTCTAATATCCAGAACTTTATTATGTTTTTTTGCTATTTGTTTTATTTCCTGTAATGGTTTTTTTAAATTAATCTCTACATCTCTTGATAAAGCTCTTAGTGGATTAGTATAGATGCAATAAACTTGATCTTTTAATTGATTCTTATCTGCTAAAGTAACTAATTCATTGATAATTGATAAAGTAGCTGTTAGGGTTTTTGTTGATCCTGTTGGTGCTGATATTAAGATGTTGTTTTTATTGTGGATTTCTAAAACTCCATAAAGTTGAGGTAGGGAAAATTCTTTGAAAGTAGAGAAAAACCATTCTTTCACAAAAGGATGGAGCAGGCTAAGTAAATCTTCTTTTTTATGTGGTTCTTTTAAGTAAGATATCATTAGAATTATTTCAAGTGGATTTCTAAAATGTCTTTGTCTTTTAATATGTGTTCTGTTTTTAAAATTTTCTGTCCTGGGTGTTTTACTGAATCTCCCCATATTCTTGAAAATTTAAATTTTGTTAAGAAGTCTTTGTGGAGCTTTAAACATACATCTTTTATTGTTGAGTTCTGTTTTATTGTTAATGGTTCTTTGATATCTGGTTCTTTTCCTATTTGCTTAAGGAAGATTTGTATTAGATTTAGTTTATTGAAAATCTGCTTTTTTAATTCTTCTAGGTTTTTGTTATTAAGAGCTGAGATTTGTAAATAAGGGGTTGTTAGCTTTAGTAGGTCTGATTTATTAATAATTATTATAAACAGAATATAAACTTTATTTCCTTCTAAAAAATCTATTAATTGCTCTATTGTTATATTTTCTGTTGTAATATCTGCATTAAAAATTTTAAATTCTTTTAAAATAGATGTTATGGTTTCTTTTTGTAGATTAGAATGTATGGTTAGACCACCTTTTTGGGTTTTTATTAGTTTTATTTTTGGTGGTTTTAGATTTAAACGAATGCCTGCTTCATAAAGTTCTTTTTCTATTTTGTCTTTTAAATATAAAGTAGATGGATCAAGTAGGATAATAATTAAATCTGCAACCCTTAAAGATGAGAGAATTTCTTTTCCTCTTCCTCTACCTTCTGATGCTCCTTCTATTAACCCTGGTAAATCTATGATTTGTATTTTTGCATTGTTGTAATTTAGGAGACCTGGTATTGGATTTATAGTTGTGAATTCATATGATGCTGTTTTTGATTGGGCATTAGTTATGTTATTAAGTAATGTTGATTTTCCGACTGATGGTGGGCCTATTAAGATGACGGTTGCATCCCCTGATTTTTTAATAGAGAATGATGGTTTTGAAGATGTTTTTGATACAGAGACAGATTGTTTAAGTTTTGCTATTCTTGCCTTTAGTAAACCAACGTGATGTTGTGTTCTTTTATTGTACTTCGTTGTCTTTAATTCTTCTTCTAGTTCTTTGATTCTTTGTTCTTTTGACATGGATAAAGTAATGTAAGGTTGTTTTTTAAATCTTTTCAAAAGGTTTTTAAATTCGTAAAATAGGTTAAATCTATGGT
>CAYQQE010000054.1:0-3698 GCA_964419915.1 Candidatus Woesearchaeota archaeon | reverse complement strand
TATTATTTTTTGATTAAATTCTGTAATCACATTTAAACCTTTTTGTTTTTTGTTGTATATTTTAAAATCTTTTAAATCTTTTTTAACTTTTCTTGATAATGAATACAAATATTCTAAGCGTGGAGGAAGTTGTAGAAGTTTTTGTTTTAATTGTTTTAATTTTTCTTTATCAAATGAAGCAATAATATTTAATTTTTTATTTGAAGCTATAAAACCACCATATTCTAAGTTAATTGGTTTTGCTTTTCCAAAAGAACCTACTATAATATTACCAATTTTTGCAATTTTTGTTCCTATAGAAGCAGATACATCATTGATAATCAAACATTTTTTGGATTTACAGATTTTCTGAATTTTCTGCATTGGTTGTGGTGAGGAATAAGCTGACAAAGAATTGATAAGTAAAATTGTATTTGAGTTTGCTTTTTTTTGTAAATCTGTTAAAGAAATATTACAATTAGAGGTGTTTATTTCTTGAAATTTTTTAGGAAATTGTTTATATGTATACCAACCACCTTCTTGTTGTATAAGGAAAAGTTTGTTTGGGAATAGTTTAATTACTTCTTTCAATGCTTGATTTCCTGATTTTGTTAATATGATATATTTTTTGTTTGTTAATTGTTTTAATATGTTGATGGGCATAGATTTTTAAAGGTTTTTTGATTTATAAATGTTAAGGGCCTATGGTCTAGTCTGGCTATGACACTGCTTTCACATGGCAGAGGTCGTGGGTTCGAATCCCTCTAGGCCCATTTAAAAAACTTTATTAACTAGTGATTTTTTATGAAAATATATGAAAGAAGAGAATGTAGAAGAAAAAAAGAAAAAAAGTTTGAATTTAGCAAATAAAGAGGCTGCAGCTGCTTCTGTTATGGTGGGTTTTGGAGATGAATATATTAGTCCTTTTGCAATTGCATTAGGAGCATCAAATATGGTGGTTGGTTTATTAACTGCTTTACCAAATTTTATTGCTCCTTTGTTCCAATTGTATTCTTTAAAGTTATTAAAGGTGGTTAATAGAAAAAAATTAGTGATGTATGGAGTTTTATTACATGCATTGATGTGGATTCCTATTTTATTGATACCATTTATATTTAAAGATACAGGAATTTATTTGATTGTACCTTTTATTGTTTTATATGCCATCTTTGGTAATTTTGGAGCGCCTGCCTGGGTTTCTTGGATGGGTGATTTGGTAAACAAGGAAAAAAGTGGAGTTTATTTTGGTAATAGGAATAGAATAGCTGGAATAACAACATTGATAAGTACATTTATTGCTGCTTACATTTTAGATTTATTTAACAGAGGTTTTGTTGGATTTTTGATTATTTTTAGTATTGCTTGTATTTTTAGATTGATTTCTTTTTATTTATTAGGTAGAATTTATGAACCTAAGTTAGTTTTAGAACAGAGATATTATTTTTCTTTGGTGCAATTTATGAAAAAGATGAAGAATAATAATTTTGGAAGATTTGTTATTTATATTGCCTTATTGAATTTAGCTACACAGATTGCTGGTCCATTTTTTGCTGTTTATATGTTAAGAGATTTAGGTTTTAGTTATAAAATGTTTATGGTTGCTAATGTAACTACTGCGATAGTTAGTCTTTTGAGTATGCCTTTATGGGGTAAATTTGGAGATAGGTTTGGAAATGTTAGAGCTATGAAAATTACTGCTGTTTTGGTTGCTATAATTCCGTTTTTGTGGATATTCAGTGATAATTTTTATTATATTATAGCAATACAGATTGTTAGTGGTTTTGGTTGGGCTGGTATGAATTTATGCCATTTTAATTTTATTTATGATACTGTAACACCTCAAAGAAGAGCTATATGTTCTAGTTATTTGAATATTTTAAGGGGTTTTGGAGTTTTAATAGGCGCTGTTGCTGGTGGTTTGATTGCTACGTATGTTACAGTAGATTTTTTTAAGTATAGTTTATATTTGGTATTTTTACTTTCTGGAATTTTAAGATTTTTAATAGTACCTTTGATATTAGATGTTAAAGAGGTAAAAAGGGTGGATGGTAAACCTTTACATTATATTCATGATATTATGCATAATTTTAGCTTTTCAAGAATGAAAAGTTTATTTGGAATGTTTCATATTACTAAGAGGTAGATGCGGCTTGCGAGGATTGAACTCGCGTCTTAGGCTTGGGAAGCCCATATTCTACCACTAAACTAAAGCCGCTTTTAAAGAAAAGATTTATATAATTTGTATTTAATATTTTTGTTATGAATGGTAAATTTTTAGTTACTACCCCAATTTATTATATAAATGATAAACCAAGTGTTGGTAGCGCATATACAACTATTATAGCAGATATTTTAGCTAGGTGGAATAGGTTAAAAGAGATAGATACTTTTTTCTTAACAGGTTTAGATGAGAATTCTTCTAAAACGGTAAAGGCTGCTAAAGAAAAAAAATACAAAGATATACAAAATTACGCTGATGATATGTATAAAGAATGGGTAAAAGTTTGGAAAAAATTGAATATTTCTTATGATGGATTTATAAGAACAACGTCTGAGAAACATAAAAAGATTGTACAAGATTTTTTTAATAAAGCATATAAAAAAGGAGATATTTATTTAGGAGAATATGAGGGATTATATTGTGGTGGTTGTGAAGAATTTAAAAGGGAAACAGATTTGGAAGGTGGTTTGTGTCCCTATCATAAAACAAAACCACTTAAAATAAAAGAGAGAAATTATTTTTTTAAATTGTCAAAATATGAAGAAGATATTCTTAAATTGGTTAAAAAAAACGAGAAATTTGTTTTACCTAAATCTAGAAGAACAGAAATTATAAATTTTATAGAATCTGGATTAACTGATATAAGTGTTTCTAGACCTAATCTTAAATGGGGAATAGATGTCCCTTTTGATAAAAACCAGAAAGTTTGGGTGTGGTATGATGCACTCTATAATTACAAGTCTGGAGTTGATAAAAAATACTGGAAAGGCAGGGTTGTTCATTTAGTTGGTAAAGATATTCAAAAATTTCATTGTATAATTTGGCCTGCCATGCTTTTGAGTGCTTCTGAAAGTTTGCCTACTACAATTTTCTCTCATGGATTCTTTACAATTAATGGAGAAAAGATGAGTAAAAGTTTAGGAAATGCTATAGATCCAGTTTATATTTCTGAGAAATATGGTGTTGATGCTCTTCGTTATTTTCTAATAAAAGAAATTTCTTTTGGTGAAGATGGTGATTTTTCTGAAGAAGATTTGAAAAAAAGATTGAATAATGAATTAGCAAATGATTTAGGGAATTTGGTTAGTAGGGTTTTGACTTTAGTAGAAAAGAACAAAGTAAAGTTAGAAGGGAAAAAAGAATTAGAGAAGAAATTAGATTTAAAGAAAATCGAGAAGTTGATGGATGAATACAAATTAACAGAAGCTTTGAAAGAGATCTGGAAATTTGTTATTGAATGTAATAAATATGTTAATGATAAAAAACCTTGGGGATTAAAAGGAAAAGAATTAGAAAATGTTTTGTACAATTTAGTTGAAAGTTTGAGAATTATAGCTATTTTATTAAGTCCTTTTATTCCTGAAACTTGTGATAGAATAAACAAACAATTAGGTGTTAAAGCAGGAAAATTAAAAGACTGTAAATTTGGAAAGTTTAAAGGAAAAATTAAAAAAGGTGAGGTTTTGTTTAGGAAAATTTAAATTTTCGTGTGGTGTTT
>CAYQQE010000053.1:0-3944 GCA_964419915.1 Candidatus Woesearchaeota archaeon | reverse complement strand
CAGGTTGTTTCTATTTACTAGACAATTCAGAAACCTGCTCTTCAAATTCAGAATGTTCAATAGACTGTACAACCTCAACAAAATGTTCATCAACAGGTGATTGTTATTGTGAATCCACACTATCAAAATGTGGTAATGGAGAAATAGACAAAGAAGAATTATGTGATACTGATAAATTACAAGGATATGATTGTGATGATTTTGGGTTTGAGTCAGGTGATTTAAGTTGTAATAACAAATGTCATTTTGATACATCCCAGTGTATTCCAACAGATAATGATCCTTTATCTGGTAATTGTGGTGATGGTTTGATTAATCCAGGAGAAGAATGTGAACCAGGCAATCCAGACATTCTAAATGATTTTACTTGCGAAGATGCAGGTTATTCATCATCAAAATCTTTAGAATGTTATTCCTCTGGTCAATCTTTATCTTGTTTCTTTGATATTTCAGATTGTGGAGAATCTTCAGAAGCAGAATGTGGTAATAACATAATAGAAGAGGATGAAGATTGTGAAGGATCAGATCTCGATGGTCAAACCTGTCAAACTTTAAATTATGATTCAGGAAACCTTTTATGCGATGCTGATTGCAAATATGATAGAACCAATTGTGCAAGCACAGTAAGTGACGGAGATTGTTCATGGTCTTGTTTTGCACCTTCAGAATGTTCATCTTCAGGTCAACAAACAAAAATATGTACTTTTACAGGAGAGGAATACTCAGATTCTTGTTTAAGTTTAATAGATGAAGAAGGATCCTGTTCTTCTTCATATTCAGAAACAAAAGCAACACTAACATGCACATGCATACCAGAAACAGAAATTCCTTTTTTCACTCTAACAAGTCTAATTCTATCTATATTTTTATTGATTTCATATTATGTTTATAGAATCAAAACTTCTTAAACTGACTAATCTCTTCTAATAAATCAACATGGCCTAAAAATAAAGCCCTACAACAATATCTATCTAAACCTAATTTATCTAAAACCTCTTTAGGTTTTTTGCCTTTTTTTACTTCTTCTTTAAAGCTGTCATATAGATGGGCTACAGGACGGCTACACGAAAACACCTAATCGGAATGATCATTCCTTCTCACCTATCCTTCCAGATTTCTTCCAGATTTTTATTGAATCCATTTTAAACCTTTCTCAGTAACATAGTATTTAAAGCTTTCGTCTATTTTTTTTCTATTTCTTGAAACAAAATTAGCATCTGTTAAAGCTGTTAATTGTCTTTGATTTCTTTTTCTTTTGGTTATCTTAAATAAACCATTATTGTCGATCCCAGGATTTTTAGATATTATTTTTACAATAGGTTTATAACAATCTCTTACAAGATATCCACTTAATAATTCAGAGGATTCTTTTTTCTTTTCTATATGTTTGATAAATGGTAAAATTTGTTTTTCAAATAAATTGAAATCACTTTTTCTGTTTTCTTTATGGTATGCTATACAAATATTGCTTCCATCATAATAAGTATGATAACCTTCTTTATTTAACAAAGAGATCATGATTTCTACTTTATTTTTACTCTTCTGGCTAAATCTTAAATTTTTACCTAATTTATTTACATTGCCTTCTGCATCAAAAAATCCAGCAAAAAAAGCTCCCTTTTCATAAAGACTCAATTTGTTAAACAATCCAATCATATTTTCAAAAATATTATCTAAAATTCTTTTAATAAAATTGTTTGTTATAGACACTGCAAAAACATATTCTCCTGCTGCTTTAAAATTATTGTAAATAGTAATATGATCAACATAATTCTTTATCTCACTACATAATTTTTCTTTATCAATATCTTTCTTATATACATATATCTGACCTTCAATTTTTGAATTAGGAAAAATGTCTTTAAGATATCTTGCTATTTCTCTTATCAAATTTAGATCTTTATTTATAATACCAACTCTTGCACTACTTAAACCATCACCATACATAAAACCTAAAAAATAAAGGAATTCTTTGTTAAAATATAATTTCCTAGGCAAATAAGTTGTATATTCTTCAGAACGTCCACTCTTTTTATTGTAAGAGGTGTAATATAAAATGATATGGTTGTTGGTCACTTCAGGGTTTTTTAGAATTCTAACAAATCCAGTACAGATTTTTAATTTATCGATCCATTTAGTTTCCTTAAACCAATCTAATAAATCAATATAATATCCATCATCATCTTTTCTTAACATATCTAAAACAGAACTATTTATTTTAAAATGATTTTTTATCTTTCTTTTTCTAAATTCTCTTCCTTTAATCAATCCTTTATTTTTGATTTCTTTATCCGAAGTAATATTTAAGGTATTTTTTGTTATTGTATCTTCTTTAAGCTTTAAGATCTTTTGGATTTTAATGAGCAATCTTTTTGGTACAGATTTAATATAACCATATCTGTAAGCATAAATTGTTTGTCTAGAAATATTTAATAATTTAGAAATTTTTGTAACACAACCAAATTCATAGTCATATATTCCTAACAAATTCTCAAATAAATTCTTCTGAAATTCTTGTTTTAATTCAATCCTAACTCTATTATTTATCATACCTATCATAAAATTTCTTTTCTTTAAATACCTTACGCGCATTTGAGAAAATGAGAAAATGTGTTATTACTAACTAAGAATTCTCCAACCAATCATAAACACAAATAAAAATAGTATAATCACAAATAAAATATCTATCAAACTTAATTTAACCATTTTTTAAAACACTCAAAATTAAAATTATTAACAAAATTATAATAGCTATCACATATACCCAATCTTTCCAATCCATCTTTTCTAATTGCAACATTTTACCTATAAGACTTCTGTCTTTTCTTCCTAGCCTTTCCAGAGTCATTTGGTTTAGTAACCTCTTTCCTTCTAACATCAGCAATTAACAAATGCCTATCATAATCTAAAAATTTTTGTTTTAGATTTTTATCTTTAGTCCACTCAACCAACCCTCTAGCAATAGCTAATCTTGAAGCTTCTGCTTGACCACTCCAACCACCACCATTTACCTTAACCTCAAAATCAATACCTTTACTCAAATTACCAGCCAAAATCAAAGGTTCCATTATTTTGTCTTTAACATATTCCGTTTCAAAAGTATCTAATAATTTACTATTTATCCTTATCCTTCCCTTCCCCTCTCTTAGTGTAGCTCTTGCTATTGCTCTTTTTCTTTTTCCTGAAACATGAACAATTTTATTCATTTTTACCTAAAAATTTTGAAATCTCTTTAACTTTAACATATTTTAAATTGGGTAATTTATTAATATGAGCCATTTCTAAACTTTCTATTTTTTCATGTTTATATCTTTCTGGGATACTAACAAAACATCTTATCTTTTTATATGCTTGCATTCCTCTGTACTTTTTATAATCAACCATACCTCTGATAGCTCTTCTAACTATTTTATCCGGTGTCCTTGAAACAAAAGGACCTTTAAAAACATTTCCCATCTTTATTTTTCTTCTAAATTTTTCAAAAACATCTTTTTTATTTCCAGAGAATACAGCTTTTTCTGAATTAACAATTATTACTTCCTCCCCCATTAATGCCTTTTTAGCAGCAAAACTAGCCAGTCTCCCAACAATCAAATTATCAGCATTTATAATCATCCTATTATCCTCACTTTCTTGCCTTCAGGATTCTTCTTCATTAAATCTTCAATACTCATACAATCTTTTAATTTTTCTTTTGCTTTTTCTGAAAATTGATAAGCAGCAATTTTAACATTTTTTTTCAATTCTCCCATGCTCAAAACCTTTCCTGGTATCAAAGCAGTTTCTCCATCTCTGCAATATTTTTCTATTTTTGAAATATTAATCTTCCTTCTTATTCTTCTTGGTCTTTCTAAATTCTTAGCAACAGCTCTCCATAATTTAATATTTTTCTCTCTACTTAATTTTTTTAAATTTTCAATTAAATTTTTTAACTGCAATGTTTG
>CAYQQE010000052.1:1624-4209 GCA_964419915.1 Candidatus Woesearchaeota archaeon | reverse complement strand
CAAACAGAAAAAGATTTACAAATTAAAATAGCAAAATCATCAACAGCTACATTAAAAATCCCAAACTTCCACTTATCTTTACTTCCAGGACCAGATTCAGACGGTTTCATAACAAACATAGAAGAAATTCTAGATAAATTCTACAAGATAGTAGAATCCCAAAGAGATACCTCAGAAGATAATGATGAAAGAAAGAAAGCAAAAAACTTACTAAAAAAAATATGGAAAGCAAAAACCAGTTCTTTAAAATTCAAGATCATTCTAGAAGATCAAGAAGGTAATTCAGCTATCCTATCAGACAAAGCAGAAGTTAAAAAATGAAAACTCTTTTTATCTCAGCAAAAGCACAAAAAAACATTCTTCCTTTAATTAAAAAACTAAAATTAAAAGGTAAGATTGGTATAGTATCAACTATCCAATATCTCCACCAAATTAAAAAATTGAAATTTCCATCAGCACAAATCACTGGTTGTAATATTTCAAAAGCAAAAAGAATAGAAAACAAAATTGATTCCTTCTTATTCATAGGTTCAGAACAATTCCATCCTATTTACCTAGCAATCAACACAAAAAAAACCATCCTTATCTTTAATCCAATAACAGAAAAACTTTCGAAAATTACAAAAGAGCAAATCGAAAATTACAAAAGACAAATAAAAGGAAAACAATTAAAATTCTTAAATGCAGAAAAAATTGGTATTCTAATTTCAACAAAACCAGGCCAATACAATATAAAAAGAGCTCTGAAATTAAAGAAAAAATACAAAAATTCATTTTTATTTCTAACAAATAATATTTCTCAAGAAGAACTAGAAAATTTTCCTCAAATTGACATCTTCATAAATACAGCATGTCCAAGAATTGAATACAAAAAAGTTATAAATACAAAATCTCTACCTTAAACCTATGAAAGACAAAGTCCTAGACATTGCAAAAAGACGTGGTTTCATATGGGGACCAAGTCCAAACATCTATCACGGAGGTGTTTCAGGTTTCTATGATTGGGGACCATTAGGTAAATTACTAAAAAACAAAGTAGAATCAATTATCAGAAAAACTTTCTCTTTCTACAATTTCTGGGAAGTAGAATGTCCAACAATAATGCCGAGAATAGTTTGGGAAGCATCAGGACATTATGAAAATTTCACAGATCCGATTATCAAATGCCTCAAATGTAATGCTATTTACCGTGCTGACAACCTAATAAAAGAATTATTTCCTAAAGAAAAAACAGCTGGATTAAATGAAAAAGAACTAACAAAAATTATAGAAAAGAAAAAAATAAAATGTCCTAAATGTGAGTCTGTATTATCAGACGTTCAATCCTACAATCTAATGATGAAAACCTCTGTAGGAAATCAAGAAGCATTTCTAAGACCAGAAACAGCTACAACAACATATTTACTTTATCCAGAATATTATAGGTTCTTCAGAACAAAACTACCTTTTGGTGTTTTTCAAATTGGAAAAGCATACAGAAATGAAATCTCACCAAGGCAACATGTTTTAAGAACCAGGGAATTCACACAAGCAGAAGCGCAATTATTCATCCTACCAGAACAAGAAAACAATTTTGAAAATTTTAAAGAAGTAGAGAATGAAGAGCTTCCTTTAATGCCTTTTAACAAACCACAAAAATCAATGTCACTAAAACAAGCTATTTCAAATAAGATAATAAAAAAACAAGCATATGGTTTTTGTTTATATATTGCATATCAAATAGCAAAACAATTATTTGAGGAAAAACAAATTCGTTTAAGACAACATAACCCAAAAGAAATGTCCCACTATGCAGATGATGCCTGGGACTTAGAAATAAAAACAGAACGTTTTGGATGGTTTGAAATCTGTGGTATTCATGACAGAACAGATTACGATTTAAAAAGACACGCAGAATTTGCTAGAATTAAACTAGAAAAACCTGCAAATATTTTAGAAATTGCATTTGGTTTAGAAAGACCAACATATTGTTTACTAGAAAATGCTTTCAAAGAAGATAAGATAAGATCTTGGTTACATTTCCCTCTAAACTTAGCGCCTATTGATATTGCTGTATTTCCATTAGTAAAAAAAGATAAACTCCCAGAAAAGGCAAAACAGGTTTTTGCCCAAGTTGAAAAAGAATTTATTGCTATGTATGATGAAGGATTTATTGGCAAACTATATAGAAGAATGGATGAAATTGGAACCTCACTATGCTGTACAATTGATCATCAAACACTAAAAGACAACACAGTTACCTTAAGAGAAATTTCTACAATGCAACAAATAAGAGTAAAAATAGAAGATTTAAATGATATCATTAAAAAAATTCTAAACAAAGAATTAGAATTCAAAAAAGCAGGAAAATTAATATAGCACTTCTTATTTTTTATCATCAAGGGCCTGTAGCTCATCGGTAGATCATTAAGAGCCGAAAGTATCTCCTTGGCATGAACTATAAGTTGTTACGAGGGGGCAGCGGGTTCAATTCCCGCCAGGTCCATAAAAGAGGTAAAAATGTAGATCGAAGTTGAAACAAAAGTACAAATACAAAATCCAACAGAAATAAGAAAAAAAATCAAAACTTTTGCTAAATTCAAAAA
>CAYQQE010000052.1:0-1524 GCA_964419915.1 Candidatus Woesearchaeota archaeon | reverse complement strand
TCTAAGCCTCTGTAGCTTAGTGGTTAAAGCACCAGTTTCATAAGCTGGGGATCGACGGTTCAAATCCGCCCAGAGGCATTCTAATTCTCACCATAAACCTTCAAGCTCTTCAAATGTTTAATATGCTCCTCTTTCATTTCCTCTAAACTCTTAAAATTATCCTTTAGTATTCTTCTTAACATCCCACCTATCAACTCACCACTCAAAACATGAGGAATAATAACATAATCTGCTCCTCCCTTATACAAAACTAAAGCAGAAGCAACATGTTCCGCAGTTACAATAATTTTCTTATTTTTATACTTTCTAATATGCCTTATCAAAAATAAATTCAAATCCTCATCAGGAATAGTAGAAACAATTAATCCAACATCTCTTAAATTTAATCTACCAAAAACCTCTAGATTAGCAGCATCGCCATATACACAACATATCCTATCATTCATCAATCCTCTTATAATCTCAGGATTGTTATCTACAACATATACAGCCTTACCCAATCTTCTAAAAATATTCAAAAATAAACTCCCCATCCTATTACAACCAAATAAAACAATTTCCTCTTTTTTATCCTCACTTACATAACCCAATTCATGTTTAAACACATTCAAACCCTCAAAAATTCCCAAAAATCCTTTAACCTTATTATACAAATAATCTTCATGTTTAATCAAATAAGAAGTTAAGATAATAGTTATTATAGCAATCAAAACAGTCATAGAAAATAATTCCTGTGAAATCAAACCCAAAACTAAACCCTGAGCAGCAATTATCAAAGAAAATTCACTTATCTGTGCTAATGAAATAGAACTCAGAAAACTAGTTCTTCTCTCATAACCAAAAACACTAGCACATAACATAACAACTAATGGTTTAAACAAGATAACTATCAACAAAAAATAATACAAAGGCTCAAATATTAAATTAAAAAATACAATCTCCATTCCTAAAGAAACAAAAAATATAGTAGCAAAAAAATCTTTCAAAGGTTTAACAACACCAACGATATCAAAACTGTATGGTAACACAGCTAAACCAACACCAGCAATAAAAGCTCCTATTGTAATTGAAAAACCAAAATAATGAGCTAATAAAATAAAAATAAAACAAACACCAACAGAAGTTAAAAACAATAATTCCTGACTTTTAGCTGCAAATTTGAAAACATGTTTCAAAAAAACCATATTAACAAATATCGCAATTAACAACAATAACAAACCATTAATCAAAGCATTAGCAACAACCAAATACGAAAAATTATTAAAAGAATTTAAAAAGCTCAAAGCAAATATCACTATTAAATCCTGAACCAATAAAATACCAATTATTATTCTTCCATGCAAAGTATGTAATTTTCCCTTATCGCTTAACAACTTAACAACAACCATTGTACTGCTAAAAGCCAAAATTAAACCAATATATACAGCCTCTATTTCTGAAAAACCTAACTTAATACTAACAAAAAAACTTAATAAAAAAGTTAAAATAACCTGTATCAAACCAATAATACTAGAGAACAATCCA
>CAYQQE010000051.1:0-4212 GCA_964419915.1 Candidatus Woesearchaeota archaeon | reverse complement strand
TTTACAGAAAAATATAAACCAAAATCTTTGAAAGAGGTTTATGGTCAGGATTTAGGTAAATTAAAGAGGGCTATAGTAAAGAAAAAACCTATTTTAATTTATGGAAATTCTGGAATAGGAAAAACGTGTGCTGTTTATGCTTTAGCTAATGAATTAAATTATGAAATTCTAGAAGTAAATGCAAGTGATAAAAGAAATAAAGAACAAATAGAAACAATAGTTGGTAATGCTTTGAAACAGGAAAGTTTGTTTAACAAAGGAAAATTAATTTTAATAGATGAAGTTGATGGGATAACTGGAAGAGAGGATAGGGGTGGTATTCAAACTTTGTTGAAATTAATAAAAGATACAAAACATTTGGTTATTTTTACGAGTAATGATCCTTATATTAGTAAATTAAGTGGTTTAAGAAAGAAATGCGAGTTAATTGAATTTAAGGATTTAGATTATTTAGAGATTTTTAAGGTTTTGAAGAAGATAAGTGAGAAAGAGAAAATAAAGGTTAATGATGATGTGCTGAAGATTTTAAGCGCTAGAAGCAAAGGAGATTTAAGAGGCGCAATTATTAATTTAGAAAGTCTAGGTAAGGAAATAAAAAAAGAAGATTTAGAGGTGTTAGGAGAAAGAGAAAAAAAGGAAGATATTTTGAATGTTTTGAATGTAATCTTGAAAAGTAAAAAAGTTGATGAAAATATTTTTATGAATCTAGATGAAGATTTGAATGAGATAATGTTATGGTTAGATGAAAATTTAGGAAGAGTTTACAAAGGTGAAGATTTGGTTAATGGGTATGAGAAATTAAGTAAAGCTGATGTTTTTAATGGAAGGATAATTAAAAGACAATATTGGAGATTATTGAGTTATGTTAATTTTTTATTAAGCAAAGGTATTGCTTTAAGTAAAAAAGAGAAAGTAAGGGAAGTTTTAAGATTGAAAAGGAATGAGAGAATCTTGAAGTTGTGGTTAGCTAATAGGAAATATGGAAAAAAGAAGAGTGTAGCTAAAAAAATAGCAGATAAAACACATAGTAATGTAAAAGAAATAATAAGGGACTTTGAGCTTTATAGGAGATTTATTGATGATATTAAGAGTGAAGTTAAATTAGATGAAGACGAAATTGAATGGATAAAAAGATAGTTTTAAATATGATTTGCTTTCTGAAATGGTTATTGATTATTTTGGAGGTAAATTAAATGAAAATAAGTGATCTAAAACCAAGACAAAATAATGTTGATATAGAAGGTGAGGTAAAAAGCATTGAAGAACCTAAAGAATTTCAAAAATTTGGTAGGGTAGGGAGAGTTAGTAATGCTATATTAGCTGATGATTCAGGAGAGATAAAATTGACATTATGGAACGATGATATTGATAAGGTTAAGGTTGGTAGTAAGGTAAAAATAACAAATGGTTATATTAATGAATTTCAAGGCGAGAAACAATTAACTTCTGGAAGATTCGGGAAATTGGAGATTATTGAAGAAGAGGAAAGTGAAGCAAAAATGAAGAAAAAGAAGATTAAATCTTAAGTTCTTTTAGTCTTTGAATTCTTGAATTAATATCAGGATGTGTGGAGAAGAGATTAAGTATTGCTGATCCTCTGAAAGGTTTTACTATGAATAAAGATGAGGTTGATGGATTACCAAAACGTAAAGGATTCTGAGAATTTGCTTTTTCTAATTTTCCTAAAGCAGAAGCTAAAGCAACAGGGTCTTTTATAAATTTAGCGCCTGTTTCATCTGCAATATACTCTCTTGAACGTGAGATTGCTAATTGTAATAATAAAGCTATGATAGGAGCTAAAATTGAGAGGAGCAATAATTGGATTACATTACCAGAATCTCTATCTTTATCCCCAAAAATGGTTGCATAACGAGCCATCATTGCTACATAAGAAATAATTCCTGCTACTGTTGCTGCTATTGTTGCTATTAAAATATCCCTATTTTTATCATGTGCTAATTCATGGGCTGCTACTCCTTTAAGTTCATTTTTATTTAATAAGTTTAAAATTCCTTTAGTGAATGCTATAGAAGCATTTTTAGGGTTTCTACCACAGCAAAAGGCATTTGGTGTATCCGTTGGTATTATAAAGATTTTAGGTTTTGGGATGTTTGCTGTTTTACATATTTCTTCTACTATTTTATGTAATTCTGGATGTTCTTTTTTTGTTGTTTCTTTTGCTCTGTACATTGCTAGGATTAGTTTGTCTGAGAAGAAATAAGTTAGGATATTCATTGCTAAAACAAAGATGATAGCTATTGTTAAACCTGATTTTCCAAAGAAAGAACCTATGAATAATAAAATAGCTGTTAAGATACCTAAAAGTAGGGCTGTTTTTAATTGATTTTTTAAGGTCATGAGGCAAAGAATGGAATAGGAGATATTTAAATTTAACTAATCATTTTACTTAGGAGTAAATGGTTTTTGTTTTTCAAGTTGATTTATGATATATTTAGAAACATTGTCTATTGTTCTTGAACTTCCTATATCTCTTGAATCACGAATATCAAAAGTTTGTTTAGATCCTATAATATGCACTTCTAATACTTCACTAACTTTAATGTCTACACGATATTGTGCATATTGTTTTCTTTTTTCAAGATCGGGTGAATCATTAGGATAAGTTTTTATCCAAATACCAAAACCTGTTGAATAAGTTGGACCTTGTTGTTTTACTGTTGAATAATCACCAATATCTAAGACATTACTATATTTCTTTGTAAGTATTTTTATTGTGCTTTTAACTAAAGATTCCGATTCTTCTTTCCTGATTTGATTCTCTGTAATCATAATTTAGGATATAACTTATTTATTTAAATATTTTACTAATCTTCAATATATTAACAAGTTTTTTATATTATAATAGTTTTATTTTGAATATGGTTTATGATATTATAATTGGACGGGATGAAGCTGACAGGAAAAGATATGGAAAGGAAGGTGTTATTTTTCTAGGAAAGAGTTATGTTAAAATGGGACAGACTACCTCTTTAAGTAATAATGTTTATCTAGATGTTAATAGAGCACATACAATAATGCTTTGTGGTAAGAGGGGTTCTGGAAAATCTTATAGTTTGGGTGTGATAGCAGAAGAAATGGTTTCTCTACCTAAAGAGATAAAAGACAAATTAAGTGTTTTGATTTTAGATACAATGGGAATTTTTTGGACAATGAAATATCCAAATATTAAAGATGAAGATTTATTAGAAAGTTGGGGTTTAAAACCTAAAAGATTAAAGGATATACAGGTATTTATTCCAGAAGGTTATTTTAGTGAATACAAAGAAAAAGGAATGTTGGTTGATAAATCATTTTCTATTAAACCTTCTGAATTAAAAGGAGATGATTGGTGTAATGTTTTTAGTATTTCTTTGAATGAGCCATTAGGAATTTTAATTGAAAGGGTAATTGAGAGTTTTAAAAAAAAGAGTTATACAATTCAAGAAGTAATTGAAAGAATAAAACAAGATGAAAAGAGTAATCAAGAGGTTAAAAATGCTGCTGAGAATAGATTTTTAGCTGCTGAAAAATGGGGTTTATTTAGTGATAAAGGGACTGCTATTAAAGATATTATTAGTACTGGTAAGGTCAGTATTTTGGATGTGAGTTGTTATACTGGGGTTTATGGGATGTGGGGAATAAGAAGTTTGGTTATTGGTTTAATTGCTAGAAAATTATTCAATGAAAGAATGATAGTTAGGAAGAAAGAGGAAATGGATAAAATAAAAGGTGAATTTTTAGAAGAGAAAAAAAGTGAAATGCCAATTGTGTGGATTTTAATTGATGAAGCACATGAATTTATAGGGAAAGAGAGAACTGCTGCAACTGATTCTTTAATACAGGTTATAAGAGAAGGAAGACAACCTGGAATTTCTTTAATATTAGCTACACAACAACCAGGTGAGATGCATAAAGATGTTATTACACAAAGCGATATTATAATAAGCCATAGGATAACTGCTAGAGTTGATATTGAAGCTTTAAATAATATGATGCAAACTTATTTGGTTGGGGATATACAAAAATATTTAAATAATCTACCTGATTTAAAGGGGGGTGCTGTAATACTAGATGATAATAGTGAGAGAATGTATCCTGTACAGATAAGGCCAAAGTATACATGGCATGGTGGAGAAACACCTACGATTTTGAAATAATTAGAGCAGGTTTTTTTGAAATAAATGCCATAATCTTGTTAAAGTTGGTATATCA
>CAYQQE010000050.1:0-4263 GCA_964419915.1 Candidatus Woesearchaeota archaeon | reverse complement strand
TCTTCTAATCTGTATAATAATCTATCAACTGAACTGGTAAAATTTTTTATGTCATTGATACCAATTGATTCTTTTATTGGAAATCTTTCTATTGTTTTTAATGCGATGTTTTCTAATAATCTTTTTCTTTTTGAAGATAACATTTTGTAGTTGTGAATACAGAAAAATATTTAAAATTATCTATAAATTAACTGTCATAAAATCTTTTGCTAGTTTTGTGTTTTTGAAAATTGTTTTGGCTTCTTTTAAGAAAATTGATGAAGATTTATAACGTTGAGAGAAGTGTGTTAGTATTAATTGTTTTGCATTTGCTTTTTTTGCTATTTCTGCTGCTTGTTCTGCTGTTAAATGGAGGTATTCTTTTGCTTTATCTTGTAAATTTGAGGTATAGGTTGATTCTGCTATTAATAAATCCGCATCTTTAGAGATTTTAATTGTATTTGGATTTTTAACTGTATCATATATTATTGTTATTTTTTTACCTTTGATTAGATGCGTGGCTTTTTCTGGTGTTATCTTTTTTCCTTTGTAAGTTATTTTTTTTCCTTTTTGTAATTCTCCTAATAAAGGGTGTTTTGTTAAACCAAATTTTTTAGTGTAGTTTAAATTTATTTTTCTTTTGTCTTTTTCTGTTATTGAATATGCTAAACATGTTGAATTATGTTTCATTTTTAAAGCTTTGAATTGTAGGTTTTTTGTTTCTAGGAATAAAGGTTTTTTGATTTCTATTGTTTTTGTTGGTAATTGAATTTTAAATAAATTTTTTATTTCTTTAATGAATTTAGATGTTTTTGAAGGACCATAAATTTCTAAAGTTTTTGAGTAGTTTTGTGTTTGTAATGTTTGTAATAAACCTGGTAAACCTAAGATGTGGTCATTGTGTAAATGTGTAATCAGGATTTTGGTTATTTTGCATGGATTTATAGAAGCTATTTTCAATTGTCTTTGTGTTCCTTCTCCACAATCTATTAAGATGTTTTCTTGTTCATGAGAAATCAAAATAGATGGATGGTTTCTTTCTTTTGTTGGAACCATTGATGATGTGCCTAGAAAAGTTATTTTCATAAGTGTATGTTAGAAAGTTTTATATATAAAGTTAATTATTTTTTGTTTATGGTTAAAAAAAAGAAAAAAGAAAAAGTTGAAATTTTAGAAGAGAAAAATATTAAGAAAATAAAAGCTTTTTTGGTTAGAGAAAGAGTTTATGCTGAAAATAAAGATGAAACTAAGAGTTTGTATGATCAGAGTAGATTTGGTGAGGTTGACAGGGATAAGGTGTATTATTCTTTGGTTGAGGGTTTGTATTTGTTAGAGAAAGGGAGGATGGATGTTTATGATGGAAGGAATAAAAAATTAAAATTTGATGAATATGTGAGAAAGGTTAGGAGAGTAGAACCAGAGTTTTGGATAAGGTATTGTGTTTTTAAGGATATGAGAAATAGAGGATATATTGTTAAGACTGCTTTGAAGTTTGGAGCTGATTTTAGAGTTTATGATAGGGGGGTTAAACCTGGCGAGGATCATGCTAAGTGGATTTTGTATCCTGTGCATGAGGGCAATGTTTTTAGCTGGTATGAGTTTAGCGCAAAGAATAGGGTTGCACATAGTACTAGAAAGAATTTATTAATTGGTATTGTAGACGAGGAAAATGATGTAACCTATTATAATATTGCATGGATTAGACCGTAGAATAATAATTTTTAAATACTTGTGTAATTCTTTTGTTGTTATGAGCGAATTAAAGGATAAAGTATTAGAGCTTGTGAAGAGAAATGGACCTATACTGCCTGTGAAAATTGCTAAGGTTGTTGATAAAGATGTTTTGTTTACTTCTGCTTTGTTGTCTGAATTAGTTTCTAATAAATTAATTAAATTGACATATCAGAATTGGGGTGGAAGTCCTTTATACTATGTTTCAGGGCAAGAAGGAAAATTAGAAGTTTTGTATGATGCTTTAGCTGATAAAGAGAAAGAAGCTTATAAATTATTGAAGAAAGAGTGTGTATTAGTTGATAATGAATTAGAACCTGCTATCAGAGTTGCTTTGAGGAATATGAAAGATTTTGCTAGATTGATGAAGGTTAATTATAAAGATAGTGAATTAATGATTTGGAGATGGTTTTTAGTTGATAATAAAAGATTTGAAGAATTGGTTAAGGGATTTTTTGTTAAGAAGGTTGTGGAACCAAAGGAGGAGATAAAAGAAAAAGAGGAGATAAAGGAAAAGGTTGAACAGAAAAAGTTAGTTGAGCCTAAGGTTAAGGTTGAAAAGAAAAAGTTGATTGAACCTAAGGTTAAAGTTAAGAAGAAAGAGGAATTAGTTAAGGATGATTTCTTAGATAGAGTTGTTGAGTATTTGAGAGGAAATGATATAACTGTTTTAAGTACGGATATTATTAAGAGGAATAAAGAGGTAGATTTGCTTGTTAAGATTCATAGTGTTATTGGTGATTTAGTGTATTTGGTTAAGGCTATGGATAAGAAAAGTATTAGTAAAACAGATTTGATAAGTGCTTTTCATAAAGGCCAGGAAGAAAAATTGCCTGTTTTATTCTTGAGTACAGGGGTAATTGCTAAAAAACTTGAGGGTAGTTTAGAGAAAGAATTTAGGGGATTTTTGACTTTTAGGAGTTTTAGTAAAGGGTAAGATTTATATATAGAATGTGGATTTTTATGATTTATGGGACGTATAAAGACTACATATATTAAGAGAATTGGTAGGAAATTATATGAAAAACATAGTGATAACTTTAAAAAAGATTTTGAGGGTAATAAAAAAATTGTTAATGATCTGGTTAATGTTAAAAGTAAAAAATTGAGGAATATTTTAGCAGGGTATATTACAAGATTGAAGAAGTCATAGTCATTGATTTAAGGAGGTAACTAAAATGACAGAAAAAACAGAAAGAAAACAAAGAGCTGATGACCATGTAGTTTTTATTGGTAACAAACCTTTTATGAATTATGTTACAGGGGTGGTCATGCAATTTACAACACAAGGTGCAAAAGAGGTTGTTGTGAAGGCAAGAGGCAAGTTCATTGCAAGAGGGGTAGATGTGGTAGAAGTAGTTACGAAGAGATTTTTAGAGAATCAAATTGAATTGAAAGATATAAAAATTGACAGTGAAGATTTTGAAAACAAAGAAGGTAGAAAAGTTAGGGTTTCAAGTATAGAATTGACATTAAGTAAGAAATAATTTTTTTCTTTTTTTATTTTTGGAAATAATGAGCTAAGTGTGATCGTTTTTTTCTTGTTCTCGATAATGCATTATCAATAGATTTTATTGTGCATTTTAATTTATTTGATATTTCTTGATATGTTTTCCCTTCTTGATAAGTTTGTAAAACTTTTAATTCAAATGGACTGAGAATTTTTTCTAATAATTTTATTGTTTCTGTTCTTATAATATTCTCTTCTGGGTCTGCATCTGTTGCATAATGTTGATATGTTACTTCTTCTATATTTATCCTTTCGTTTAGGGGAGTAGTTTTTTGTCTTGTTGCTGTTCTTATTCCACTAATTATTTGGCGTGTAATACACAATTCTGCAAACTTATAAAAGGAACCTTCTTTAAAATCAATTATTGCCTTAAATAAGCCTATCATTCCTTCTTGTATAACATCAGTCATTTCAGCACCTTTGAAGAAATAACCTTTTTGTTTTATTACTCCAATAACTATTTTTTGATGCTCGTCAAGTATGTATTCCAATGATTCTCTATGTCCATGCTGTGCTTGTAAGACTATTTGTTCATCACTCATGTTTTTATAATCTTTATAGAATCTTGTATACAAATTTGTAAATGTTGAATGTTGTGTTACTACCATTTTATAAATAGGTTTTTTAGAAATATATATAAATGTGTTTATTTTTTAA
The DNA here is from genome assembly GCA_964419915.1 of Candidatus Woesearchaeota archaeon. GTDB lineage: Archaea > Nanobdellota > Nanobdellia > SCGC-AAA011-G17 > ARS1178 > ARS1178. The sequence continues at coordinate 386 of CAYQQE010000050.1, read as the reverse complement.
AACTGTATGTTTGGAGAGGTGATTATGAATTTTTCTTGGCCATTATTTAGTGTGGCTGCTATTATTATTTTAGCTGCTATATTTGCTTTTTTAGCTAGGTATTTTAAACAACCTTTGATTCCTGTTTATATTCTAGCAGGCGTGGTTTTAGGCCCTTTGGTTTTAGGTATAGTAAAGGACATGGAAATTATAAAATCTTTATCTGAAATTGGTATTGCCTTTTTATTGTTTATTATTGGTTTGCAAATGGATTTGAAGAAATTAAAGGAAGTTGGATTGTTTTCTGGTATTATTGGTTTGGTACAGGTTGTTTTAACTTTTTTATTAAGTTTTTTTGTTAGTACTAAGTTGGGTTTTTCAGAAATAGAGGCTGTATATATTGGTTT
>CAYQQE010000049.1:0-4335 GCA_964419915.1 Candidatus Woesearchaeota archaeon | reverse complement strand
TCTGCACAAGGAGCACCATCTAAAACATATGAAAAAACATACAAAGTTAAAGGTTTACCAGGAGCCCATCATAAGTATGTTGATTTTCAAGTTCCAAAAGAAGCAATTCTTGAAGGAGCAATATATCTTGAGATAGATCCTTATGGAAAAATCAAAGAAACTAGAAGAGACAACAACAAAGACGAAAAAGGTTTCCATTATTCATTCCATCCATAAAATGCAACAAAAAGCCCTATAAACTAAAATGCAAAGAAGACAATTTTTTGAAAGAACAAAAAGTTTAGCTTTAGGAGGCTTAGCTAGTTTACTTATTTCTTCTTCTGGATGTGCACCAAGAACCAAGGAAACAACACCAATACCAGTTTCCTCATATATTCCATATGCTCCAATAGATCATTCTGCAACACTTCCAGACCTAGTCATCGATGATATAGAACGTTTAGATTATGAAAATAGATTAATTAGAGTTGGTATAGGTAATTTAAGCATTATTGATTCACCACCCTTCCAAGTAAAAATCAAAGCAGAATATGCATCAGGACTTTACGAAAAAACATATAAAGTTGAAGCATTACGAGGAGCATATTATAAATTTATAGACTTACCAATTCCAAAAGCAATTGATAAAGGAAATATACATATCGAAATAGACCCAAATAACAAAATTAAAGAAACCAATGAAAATAACAATAAACGGTACAAATACTTTAATTGGATACGTAAGTAAGAATGCAAAGAAGACAATTCCTAAAAACTGCAAGAGATTTAACCATAGGAGGACTAGCCGCTTTAGTCTCAACAACTAGCTGTAGTTTAAAAAGTGATGAAGAACAAATAAAAGAACTCTTATTAGAATCAGCAAATGTTTTCCAAAGAATAGGTGATGGTTCTTTATCAGAAGAAGATACTAAAAAATTCATGAAATATTTCAAAGACCACATAACAGAAGAGTTTGCTAGAAAAGAAAGTTTACCTGCACCAAATATGACTTATGAAGAAGCTCAGGAACATATTACGAAAAATTTTGCTTTATATCTCAAAAATGACACAATACAAAAACTAGAGGATATTGAAATTAGCAATATAGAAGCAACAATAAATGGAGATAAAGCAAATGTAATTTATAACATAACATTTACAGAAACAGGAGAAAAGTTACCAGAACCATTAGTATCATACACTATAATCACGCAGAGTGGCTTAACAAAGATAAACAACAAATGGAAAATAGAAGATATAATATCAAAAGATTTAATTATAAAACATCCTTTTTGTTATGGACATTATCTTATGTCCCCATTCATAAAAATAGATTAGGATAAACAAGCCCTATAAATTAAAATGCAAAGAAGACAATTCCTAAATACAACCTCAAAAGGATTGCTAGCTTTACTACCAACGCCATTCCTTCTACAAGGATGTTCTTCTAAAATAACAAAAACAAACAAAACAAATTCCCAGGGACAAGCATTTTTCCAAGATAATTCTACAAACGAACCAATTACAATCACAGTTTTAGACAAACAACAAAAACCAATCCAAAATGCTGATGTCCTTTTCTATGATGGAAATGGTTTTGAAGCCTTCATAACACAAAAACAAAATTATCTACCATCATTCAAAATTTTCCCACACAATTCGGAACACAAAATTACATTGCTTAGTAAAACACTCGAAGGGATAATTGGAGATGCCAAAGAAATTGGAACAATGCTAGACCAACAAAACAAAAGAAAACTTCATTATACACAACTACTTTACAATCCAGGATTAATGAAAGCCTATGGACAGTTTGAAGATTTTATAGGTAATAAAACAGAAGTACAATATTTAGAAACCATAACATTGGATGAAAGATTAGAAATAGAAAATGAAAGAGATGCTATCTTGGTTTTCATAACAAACAGAGTAGCAGCAATTGCTGGCATTTCATCTGATTTCGCTGAAAAAGCAAGAAACATTATAGGAATAATAGAAGACAAAACAATAAGAGCACTTTTAAAAGATATTAAAAGATGGGACGTCTATTGCATTGATAGTGATGTCAACATTATTCAATTCATGCCAACTAACTTTCCAACAGTTTCTTTAAATGAACCACAGATAACAGAAGATTATATTAAATTATCATGGAAAACAGATGATGTATTAGAATACACAAGAAATTATTCCTTAAACTTTCCAGACCTAACAGTTAAATTAGGTAAAACACCAAACCAAGATCTTGAATCAAGATTAGTAATAAGTAAAGATGGAAAAAGAATAATTAATGAAACAACAAATTCTCCTTTCACTCTTCAAAAGCCAGAATCAGGATCTTATACATGGTTTGTAAGAGTAACAGATGAAATAGGTAATGCAACAGAATCACCAAGATTATCATTTACATATACAAACATTAAAGATGAAAAAGCAATAAGAGAGATTATCAATGAATATTTCAAAGTATGGAATAATGTTGGAGATGGCAATGTAACTCAACAAGATATTATAAACTTCAGAAATTTTTATTCAACACACACATTAGAGAGTAAATTATCTAAAGAAACTTTCTCAGATTCTTATTTATCAGAAATGTTCAAAAGGAGGAGAAGAAATATACATCACGAAAATTACGAAATAAAAAGAATACAAATAGAACCAACAGATAGCTCAATAGCAACAGAAAAAGCAGTAGCAACAGTAAACACAGAAGAATCTTTTGGATATAGTTATACAGAATGGAAAAAAAATTTTATATTATTAAAAACAGATGGTAGTTGGGTTCTTGATCGTATAACAAGAGAAGAATAAATTTTTATAATTTCCAACTCACTTTCCCAACCTCTTCACCATTTCCCTTTCTCCAATCGTCCTCACTTTCTTTATAACTTCTTTAGGAATATCAACTTTTAAATCTTCTTTCAACTCCATCAAAAAATCATAAAGAAAAACACTAAATATCTCTCTATCCTTAGTCTGTCTAACAACCTCTTCTGTTATAACATCCCATTTAATACCAACTTTCTCTATTATTTCCTTAACATCAGCTCTATCACCAGCTCTCTCAGTAGCACATTTCAACAACACAATATCTTCCAAACTAACAATCTTTACAATTAAATCACCAAACTCATACACTTTTTCAACTCTTTCAATCATCTCATCACTTAACCAAAAACAAATTATGTCTCTCAAAAATAAATCAAATCTCATATCATACTTCTGTAATAAAATAGGAACATTCTTTTTCCTATGATACAAAAACCTAGTATTTCTCTCTGTAAAATCTTCTTTTCTTAAAATATTTTCAATTTCCGTCCTATCCTTCTCATTCAAAAAAACAATATCTATATCTTTAGTATTTTCCTTAACATTATAATACATCATAGCAGAACCACCAATAACAAAACATTCTATTTTTCTTTTTAATTTCCTCCCTATTAACCCAAAAATATCATTCTGTTCTTTAACATCTACCATTCATCATATACCTCCAAATCAGCTTTATTCAAAGGAACACAAACATTCCATCTTTTCTGTATTTCCAAAAAATCCTTTGATTTAAATGGTTTAATTATGTATTTACTTTTATCTTTGCTTTTTAACAACTTACTTCTTATTCTTTCATCCATTCTTCTAACTTTCAATTTAGTCCTAGAAACATCATACAAAGCACCTATTTTCCTTCTTACATCATATTCCTTTGCATATTTATACAACCTACTCCAATTTTTAACATGATTAAACAAGTCTAAACTTACTAAAACCGTCCTTATTCTCCCACTAACAACAGCTCTAACAATTGCTTCTTCAACACTCATTTTCCTCCCAAAAATCCTATGTTCATAAGGTTTCCATAATTTAATTCTAGAATACTTATTCAACATATCATACAAACCACTATTCCCATATTTCCTAAAAGGAACTGTATTTATCCTATACCATCTCTTTTTCCTACCACCACCAATTGTCTCTACTAAACCTTCTTTCCTCAACAAACTAACAGTTTTAATAGTAGTATTTCTCTTTATCCCCAATTCTTTTTGAATGGTCTCCAAAGTATGTAAACCTTTCAATTCTTCTGCTAAGTCTATACATTTCTTCATATAAGTGATGTAAACAAACTATTATATAAACTTTTCTATCTTAGAAATTCGAAAACCTTTATATATCTAATACATTTTCAAAAATTAATGCCATCAAGAAGACAATTTCTAACAACATCTACATTATCATTAGCAGGACTTCTTTCTACCAGAGAAACTAAAGCTAACCAATTAATAAGATATGGTCAATGTACAAGTCCAGTATTCAACACAATAGGTAATTATGAGATTACGAGATTGGAAGAAG
>CAYQQE010000048.1:2879-4376 GCA_964419915.1 Candidatus Woesearchaeota archaeon | reverse complement strand
AAGAACTATCTTTTTTATTAAGGGTGGTGGGTGGGGTACGATTTAAACAAAAACCATTATAAACTTTTCTTTCTTCTAAAACAAATGAAAGTCCTAATAACAGGCGGAAATGGATTTATAGGAAAAAACTTAACAAATGAATTATTAAAAAGAAACTACAAAGTAAGAGTTTTTGATAATAAAGGAGAAAGCAAACTACCAAAACAGGTAGAATTTATCCAAGGAGATTTAAGAAACAAAGAAGAAGTAAATAAAGCAACTAAAGATATAGATTATGTGTTTCATAAAGCTGCTGTTGCTATCAACAGAAGTTTGGAATTTCCAGAAGAATCCTTGGATATTAACTTAAAAGGAAGTTTTAATGTTTTTGAAAGCTGTTTAAAGAATAAAGTAAAAAAAGTAATTTTCTCAAGTTCTGCTAGTGTTTATGGAAATCCAGAGAAATTACCTGTTAAGGAAGATGATAAAACAAATCCAGTAACACCATATTGCGTTTCTAAGTTAGCTTCTGAATATTTGTTAAAGTTTTTCTCTGAAAGAGGTTTGAATTATATAATTTTAAGGTATTTTAATGTTTATGGAAAGGGACAGAATATAGACGCATTTTATACTTCTGTTGTAGATAATTTCATAAAAAAAGTTTTAAAAGGAGAAAGTCCTGAGATACATGGAAAAGGAAATCAGAGTATGGATTTGATAAATGTTAGAGATGTTGTTAAAGCTGATATAATGAGTATGGAAAGTAAGGTAAAGAATGAAATCTTTAATGTTGGTTCTGGCAAGCAAACAACTGTTAAGGAATTGGCTGAATTAATTTTGAAAATTTTAGATAAAAAATCAGAGGTTAAATATATTGATAGAGAGGTTATTGCTTCAAGAAGGCAGGCTGATATTTCAAAAATAAGAAAGATGTTAGGATGGGAACCTGAAGTAAAGTTAGAGGATGGGATAAGGGAGATTGTTGAGGGGTATAGAAATGAAAGGATCTAAAAAGAAATGGGAAAAATTGAAAGAGGATTTAGAGTTTACAAGAAGAACTGAAGAAGCATTGGAACAAGTTGAGAAAGGTAAATGTAAAACTATGGATTTTGATAAATTTCTGAAAGAATTGAAGAAATGGGCAGAAGAATAAAGAATTATGGAAAAAGGTTTTACCAAAAAGGAATTAGAAGAATATAGAAAATTAGGTTTAGATGCAATTCTTTTGAAGACAGTTACTGGTTTTAATTACTACCCAAAATCCATCGAAAAAGAATCTCAAAATATGATACATATACCAATTAAATATGGTCATAGGAGTATTGATTTTTTGAATCTGTTAGGAGATGCAGTGAATTATGAATTTAGGGATAAAGTTTCAACAAAAATTTTTCCAAGAAAAGTGATTTATCAATGGTTAAAAACCTATAATTTTCCAAAACCTGAAGAAAGCATTAATATTTTCGATGTGGGTAGAAATTTATATATTCATAATGAAGAAGAGTATCTTACTGTGAG
>CAYQQE010000048.1:0-2869 GCA_964419915.1 Candidatus Woesearchaeota archaeon | reverse complement strand
AATAGATTGCTTGCAGAGGGAGATGAACAGAGTTTGGTTTTCATTCCTAAAAATATGCTTACTTTAGTTGATTTAACTTCGTTTTTAGTATCTAGAGGAAGTTTTTATCTTACTGATGAAGAAGGTCAGTTGATTCCTGCTTTAGAAGATTCTGATTACCCTTTTAAGTTAAATCCAGATAGACTTGGTGATGAAGCATATATAACTCCGATGATAATAACATCTTATGATAAAACTTTGGAGTCAAAATTAAAGGGTTTTTCTCCTGTCAGGAAATTATTTAAACTCAAGGGTAATGAAGAGATAAGTGTATACTTAGATAAAAGTTATGATGAATTTGTAGAAAAATGTAAAATAATATTTGATGGACCTGTATTAAAATTAGCAAATAAGTTATTTAAAGATTTTATAAACCTTGAAGAAATTTTTTAAGGTGTTTTAAGTTTGTTGTATCTTTCCCTAATTTCATTGATGTTATATCTCATTCTAATAACTACTCCTCCAGGAAGATACTCGTTAAGCGGTTCTTTATCTGAATCGCTAGGTATCCCATAATTTCCGCCTAGCGAACCAAATTGGACTGCATTTAAATATTGTCTTCCATTGACTTTTGATAATATCTCTTCTAACAGGTTAATATCCTCAGTTGTTAGAGGATCTTCTGTAAGAATTATTCTTCCATTTTTATTGGTTTGATTTTTTCCATTCATTTTATTTGTTATAATTATGTTAGATGATTTACTGATTTATAAATTTTGCGTTATAAAAAATCAGCATGAGAATGTTGTATGTCTTTTTCAAAATCCTTTAAATTAATTTCATTTTTTAGAGCTTTATGTAAGACTATATTTTTTAAGTTATATCTGCAATAAGGACATTTTTTTGCATCTAGATTATTTCTTAGATCAGAATATTTTTTGGAATACCATATTTCCTTAAATGGATTTTTATAAATATTTCCCATTAGATATTTCTGGTTTCCTGTTTGTTCGCAGCATGGATAGACATTACCATTAGCATCTATATGAGAAGCTAAATGTAAGGATAAACAATTAACATAAGGTTTTGCTTCATGTAATTCAGAAATTCTTCTTTTTAGATCTTCTAGATTGTTAGGATGTTTTATTTTTATTTTTTTAAGATAACCAATAGGTTCGTCCCAATTTCTGTTATCTAATTTTCTATTTAGGTATTCTTTTGGTCTGAATGAGATATAGGAAATATTTATTTTGTTTAATTCTTCTATGATCTGTGAGGTTCTTATGTAATCTGTTGTATCTACTAATAAACCAATACCCATAATACAGTTAGTTTTTAATTTATTTTTTAGATTCACTAAAAGTCTTATATTTTTTATTGTTGAAAAGAATTGTTGAGGTGTTGCATCTGTATATAAAGAAAATCTTACATATTCTCCTTTTACTAGTTCTTTTGGCAAGAATTTATTTAGATAAACACCATTAGTTATTACTCCATATTTTATTTTGTTTTTTTGTAATTCTTTTAAAAATTCTGATAAATAAGGATTTAGAGATGGATCTCCACCACCTGAGATTGTTATGGCTTTTATGTTTAAATCTGAAAATTGTTTTACTAAGTCTAATAAGGTTTCTCTTGTCATTACTGCAAATGTTTTTTCATTTCCATGATAACTTAATAATGCTCTATAACCACAATCAAGACAGTTTAGGTTGCATTTATTTGATGGATGTAGTTCTATAGAAATAGGATGTTGTAATTCCTTTAGAGATTTCTGTAGATGAGAGAAATGCTTTAGTACTTTTGTGTCCTTTAGATTTTGGGGAACAGTCATTTTTTAGAAAAAAGTAAGGTATTTAATTAATGTTTTGGTTTTGCGATAAACTTATATATTTACCTTTTATTTTTGTTTTAAAATGAAAGTAATTCTTGGTGCTGGTGGATTAGGAAGAACAGTTTTAGGTATTTTGGAAAGTAATAGAGAACGGAATATTGTTTTATTAGATGATAATTTAGAAGGGGGGGTTAATGGTTATAAAATAATAGGTAAGGTAAAAGATTTAAAAAAAATAGAGAATAGAGAGGTTTTGATTGCTTTTGGAAGTACCTATATGTTAGTTAGAGAGAAATTAAGTAAAGAATTAGAAAAAGAGAAATTCTTTAATGCTATTCATAAAAATTGTTATATAGACAGAACTGCTAAAATTGGTAAAGGGAATATTTTGAGTAGTAATTGTGTTTTAAATCCTAATTCTGAAATAGGTAATCATAATGTTTTTTGTGTTCACTGCACTATTGATCATGATTGTAAACTAGGAAACAATATTTATTTTGGTCCTGGTGTTAATTTAGGTGGTGCTGTTGAAATTTCAGATAATGTTTTTATAGGCATTAATGCTACAATATTACCGGGTAAAAAAATTGGTAAAAATTCATTAATAGGTGCTGGTTGTGTTATTACAAAAGATGTTCCTGAAAATGTAACTGTTGTTGGAGTTCCTGGAAGGATAATTAAGAAGGAGGGAGTTAAATGATACCAATAGGAAAGACAACCTTGCCAGAATATAAAGATGTGGAAAAGAAATTTAAGGAAATATTTGAAACTGGAATGGTTTCTAATGCAAAATATGTAAGAGAATTTGAAGAAAAGGCAGCTAAAAAAATAGGTGTAAAGTATGCTGTTGCTGCTCCAAGTAATACAACTGCTATGATTGGTGTTATGAGTTTAGTTGAGAAAGGTGAGGTAATAATGCCTTCGTTTACTATTGCTAATACTTATTATGCTTTGAAATGGAATAATTTAAAACCTGTTTTAGTTGATTGTGATGATTATTGTAATATTGATGTTGATGAGGTAAGGAAAAATATAAATGAAAAAACTAAAGCTGTT
>CAYQQE010000047.1:0-4413 GCA_964419915.1 Candidatus Woesearchaeota archaeon | reverse complement strand
AGTTTTTTAAGAAGAAACACAGATATGATAAATATGATGATCTGTATAATTATGACAAGTTAAAAGAGAGATTTGATGAGTTGTTTGAAAATGTAGAGAGGGATATTAAATTTGGAAGATTAGATAAAGCTAAATATTTATCTAAGGAGTTATTAGGGATTTATAATAAATTATTGAGGTATTTGGAATATGGTGAGAGAGTTAGTTTGTACAGCAAATTAACCAGTTTAAGGAATAAATTAGAAATGAGGATTTTAGTGAAGAAGAGTAAAAAGGGGGTTGTGATGTACAGAAAAGAAGAAGAGAAAAAGATAAAGATTAAGAAAATAAAAATAGATTTTAGTAAAGTAAAGGAGCATTATGGAAAGGTTAGGAAAAAGTTTAGGAAGATTTTTAAAAGGGATAAGGAATTGGAAGAATTGAAGAGGAAGGTTTATAGGAAATAGGAAAATTTATACCAAAAAAATGGAAAACTATATAAATAATAAAATATTTCTACCAATAATATGGTAAAAATTGAGGATTTAGAAAAAGGAAAAAAAATAAGTAGAATTAAAGAAACTGAGTTAGATAGATATATAGAATTTTTCACAGAATCTTATCAAGACAATCTTAGACATTCTGAAGACAATAAAGAAATTTACCCTAGGTGGACTATAATCTCTGGTTATTATGCTATGCATGATATTTCTAAGTTGTTAATAGCTAAGGTTTATAGATTTAAAATTGAAAAAGAAGTTCATGCTACAACCATTAAAGTATTAAGAGAATTATTGAAGGATAAAGAAACTTTAAAATTAATAGAGGAAGGTTATGAGGAGTTCCAAAGTTTAGCGGATGAATTGAACGATGCTAAAAAAGATAGAGTAAAAGTGCAGTATTATACAGGTACGAAATTTATGAAAGAGAAATATAAAAAGAGAGCCTTTGAATTTTATGAAGATATTGTAATACCATATATTAAGAGAATTAAGAAAATTTTGGAGATAGAATAATGATAACTGATATCTTTGAGAAAAATATTATTAAGATATTAACTATGTTTTCTATTAGTCCTGGGTCTAGGTTTACTAGGAATGAAATAAAAGAAAAAATTATGCTTAATAATATCCCTCTAGATAATGCTTTGAATACTTTATTAAAAAATAAAATTTTGATTAAAGAAAGAAGGTTTTTAGGTTTGAATTTCGAGAATAAATACTTAAATAATCTGCTAGATATTGTAAAAAAAGAACATTTAAGATTTAGGGAGGTAGAATTGAAAATTTACTATCTTATTTTAGATATATCTTTTGTTTTGTCTAATATTAAAAATATAGATATATATCTTTTTGGTTCTTATGCTAAATTAATTTATACTGAAAAGTCTGATGTAGATTTAGCTATTTTTTTAGAAGAGGAAGATAAGAAAGTTATTAAGAAGATTAAAAAAGATCTTGATAAAATTGAAAGAAAATGCAATAAGAATATTGAATTACATTTTTTCGAGAAAAAGGATATGAAAGAGAAAGATCCTATGATTAGAGAGATATTAAAAAACGGAATTTTAATCTAGGAAGGTTTTTAAAAGGGATTGGGAATTGGAAGAGTTGAAGAGGAAAGTGTATGCAAAGCGAAAACCTTAAATATGAGTTATACTTTTATGTATAATTATGGTAATCGTAGAAAATGAAATAAAACAATGGGGAAATTCATTAGGTTTAGTTATTCCTTCTGAAACAGTTAGAAAATTGCATTTAATTAAAGGTGAGGTTGTTGAAGTGGATATAAAGAAAAAGAAGAAAATAAATGCTTTTGGTTTGTGTAAAGGAGCAAGGTCTTTTAAGGAGGAAGAAGAACCACATAAAGAATTTGGTGATTAAATGCTTTATATTATTGATACTTATGCTTGGGTGGAATACTTAATCGGTTCTAAAAAAGGAGAAACACTAAGGAAATTGTTTGATAGTACTTCTAACAATTTTATTACATTGGAATGTTGTTTGGCAGAAATTAATGGATGGTGTATTAAGAATAAACTTGATTTTGAGAATATTTATTCTGTGATAAGAAGCAATTCTGAGATTAGATCTGCATTAACAGAAGATTGGATTAGAGCTGCTAGAATAAGATTTGAAATGCGAAAAAAAGTTAAAGATTTCGGATTAATTGATTCAATAATTTTAGTAAAGCAAATGGGGTATGTTTGTAAGGTTGTTAGTGGTGATTTACATTTTAAGAATTTAAAGAATGTAGTTTATATAGGTGATTAGTTATGGAGTGAAAATATGAAAAAAGAAAACATTATCTTATTTGCAATATTTTTGTTAATTGTTGCTTTAAGGTTATTTTTGGTATTACAGACAAATAATTTTAGTTCTGATGATTCTTATTACAATGTGAGGATTGCAGAGAATTTAATAGATAAAAAATTAATAATGCATGATGTTTTGAGTTATGGTGGTAGAGATGTGATAACCTTACCTGTTTTTCATTTTATTTTAGCAATATTCAAACTTATATTTTCCTCTAATCTGGTTTATAAAATTCTGCCTTTGTTTTTAATTAGTTTTTTGGTTTTCATTGTTTATTTAATAAGTAGGGAAATAATTAAAGATAAGAGGTATGTTTTGTTGGTTACTTTTATGTCTGGTTTTATTCCTGTTTTAATAATAGGGACATTAAATAAGGTTAGTGTATATGCTCTTTTAATACCTTTGATTTTCTTGATGATTTATTGCATTATGAATATCAAGAAACGTCTTAATCTATTTATTGTTCTGTCATTTATACTGCCATTAATACATCCGGATGCATTCTTGTTTGTTTTTGTTTTGTTGTTTTATTTAGTGTTAATTGGTGCTGAGGAATTAAGAATTAATAAATTAAAAATAGAGGCTATCGTTTTTTGTATTTTTTTAATTTTTTTAATAGAATTTATAATATTCAAGAAGGCTTTTTTAGTTAATGGGACTAATATAATATGGCAGAATATTCCAAAGGATATATTGAGTAATTATTTTAAAGATACTAGTATTTTAGAGATTATTTACAGAGTTGGTATTTTGCCTGTTTTTTTAGGTATAGGAGGAGTTGTTTTAAGTTTTAAAGAGAAAAATGAAAAATTGTTTTTATTAAATGCTTTGATACTAATAACGTTATTGTTTTTATGGTTAGGGTTAATACAACCATTTGTGGGTTTGATGTTTTTGGGTGTTTCTTTGAGTATTGTTTCTGTTTTTAGTTTAGATAGATTTTTTAGGTATTTGAAGAAAACAAAATTTATCAAGTATGGAAATCTGATCTATTGTGGTTTAATATTCTTGATTATTTTGTTGATGATTGTTCCAAGCTTTTTAGATGGAAAAAAAATAATCGCAAACTCTTTTTCTGATGACGAAATTGAGGGAATAAAATGGTTAAAGGATAATACACTAGAGTTTTCAACTATTTTGGCTGATTTAGATGAAGGACATTTAATTTCTGAAATTGCTGAAAGGAAAAATATTATGGATACTAATTTTTTATTAGCTCCGCATACAGATGAAAGATATAGACATTTAAATTCTTTGTTTACTAATGTTTTGAGCGAGGAAATTGCTGGAGACTTATTGAGTAAGTATAATGTAAATTATGTTTATTTGTCTCATAGAACAAAATTGAAGTATAATATAAAAACATTGAGTTATACTGGGTGTTTAAGGAGTGTTTTTGAAAATGAGCAGGTTGAAATTTTTAAAGTTAGAGAACGATGCTAGAGCAATAATTTTTGTTTTGATTATTGCTTTGTTAGTTTTATTAGGTCCACATATAATGAATTATATTTTTGATGCTGGTTTGGGTAGTGAGACTAGTTATTATTCAAGATTAGGGAAAAATGTTTTAAGTGGTGATTTGTTTGATGGATTAACTGATAGAGTAATTTCTCCATATGGTTTACCTTTTGTGATAGCATTATTTGGTTTAGTTATGCCTTTGAAAATTGCTAGTGTTTTTTTAGGTGTTATTTTAGGTTTGTTGAGTGTTTACTTATTTTTTATTATATTAAGAAAGTTTAAGGTTAGTTTAGTATTGAGGATTGTAAGTTGTGTTGTTTTAGTTTTGTCGCCACCATTTTTGTATCTGTTTTATGGATTTAATAAATATGCTTTTCCTATTGTTTTGAGTTTGTTAGCTTTTTATTTTTTTATTAATGAGAGAAGGAATTTGTTTGTTTTGAGCTTTGCTTCTGTTGGTTTGTTTTCTTTTGGGATTTTATTTCTGAATTTGTTTTTGTTTTTTATTTATACTCTATTAATCAAGAGAAAGGAATTTAGATTTTTTTTAAGGGTTTTATTAATATCATTGTTTGCTTTTTTGATTTCTTATATTCCTATTTTCTGGAAGTTTGGTTTGCCTGAGATCTTTATTTTAGGTGGATTTTTTAGGAATTTT
>CAYQQE010000046.1:2563-4462 GCA_964419915.1 Candidatus Woesearchaeota archaeon | reverse complement strand
AAAGTAGCAGATGAAATCCTAACAAATGCTGTTAAAGGCATAGCTGAATTAGTAACAAAAGCAGGTTTAGTTAATCTTGATTTTGCAGATATAAGAGCAGTTATGGGTAAGGGTGGTGTTGCTATGATTGGTGTAGGTGAATCAGACACAGAAAACAGAGCAATAGAAGCAGTAGAAAAAGCAATAAGAAATCCATTACTTGATGTTGATATTTCAGGGGCAAATGGAGCATTAATTAATGTTTCTGGTGGTCCTGATATGACTTTAGAAGAAGCAAAAAGAGTAGTAGAAACAGTATCTGAAAAACTAGATGAAAATGCCATTCTAATATGGGGTGCTCAAATATCAGAAGATCTAGAAAATACAATAAGAACTTTACTAATCGTAACAGGTGTTTCCTCACCTCAAATCTTTGGACCTAAAAAAACAATTGCCGGTAAAAAAAGAACAGACATAGAAAACGAACTAGGCATAGAATTTATTGATTAATTCCAAAATCTTTATAAACCTTTTTTCTCTATTTTTTTCTTATGGAAGAACCAAAACCATCATTATTACAAAAAATCAAAAGATTTTTAATAGAGATGAGAAGAGTATGGAAAATAACAAAAAAACCCTCCTCACATGAATTCAAAGCAATAGTTAAAGTAACAAGCATTGGTATTGCTATTATAGGATTAATGGGTTTCCTTATACAAACAATCTGGTTTTTAATAAAAAATGTCAAATAAAATATATGCATTAAGAACAACTGCAAATAGAGAAGATCAAGTATTAGATTTTGTTAGTTCAAATGCTCAAAAAAGGAATCTAAATATATATACCCTAATAAAGCCTCATGGCCTAAGAGGTTATATATTTATAGAATCAGACAACAAAGAAGATGTAGAACAAGCATTTCATGGTGTTCCTTATGCGCGTGGCTTATTACCAAATACAATAAATTATTCAGAAATAGAACACATGATTGAACAGGTAAAAGTACAAGTTAATATTCAAAAGAGTGACATAGTAGAAATTATCACAGGTCCATTCAAAAGAGAAAAAGCAAAAGTAACAAGGATAGATCAACAAAAAGAAGAAGTTGTTGTAGAACTTTTGGAAGCAGCAGTTCCTATCCCAATCACAGTTAAATTAGATTCTATAAAAGTTATAAGACGTGATAAAGAAGAAGAAAATGAGTAAAGAAACAGTAGAAATATTAGTAGAAGGTGGAAAAGCAACAGCTGGCGCACAAATGGGTCAAAGTCTTGGTCCATTAGGCATTAATATATCAGATGTCCTTGGTAAAATAAATGAAAAAACTTCTTCATTTAAAGGAATGAAAGTTCCTGTTAAAGTAATAGTAGATAAAGATACAAAAAAATTTGACTTAGAAATTGGAACTCCTCCTGTTGCAGAATTAATTAAAAAAGAACTAAACATTAAAAAAGCATCTCCAGAACCAAACAAACAAAAAATAGCCAATATTTCAATAGAACAAGTAATCAAAATCGCAAAAATGAAGCAAGATTCAATGTTTATTAATTCTCTAAAATCAGCAGTTAAATCAATAATAGGTTCTTGCAATTCCTTAGGTGTTTTAATAGAAGGTAAAACAGCCAAAGAAATAAATGAGGACATTAATAATAGTTTATTTGACAAAGAAATCTCAGAAGAAAAAACAGAACCTAGTGAAGCAAAAAAGAAAAAATTACTAATACAACTTGCAGAAGTGCAAAAAGAATTGAAAAAAGAATTAGAAAAATTAGAAGCTCTTGAACATGAAGAAGAGGCAGAAGAAAAAACAGAAACAGAAGAAGTTATTAAAGAGGGTAAAGAAGAACAAAAAGAAAAGAAACCTAAAGAAAAAGAACAAAAAGAAACAAAAAAAGAATTTAAAAAAGAAAAGGAATAATC
>CAYQQE010000046.1:0-2463 GCA_964419915.1 Candidatus Woesearchaeota archaeon | reverse complement strand
GAATAATCCAAAATCTTTATAAACTTATTTTTTCTATCCTAATTCATAGGGGCTATGGGGTAATTTGGATTAGACAAAATAAAATTGTCCAAGAATAACTATCCTTTCGGCTTTGGGACTTGATTTTATTCAAGCAGTACAGCCGACGATGTCGGTTCAAATCCGGCTAGCCCCATCTCAACAACCAAAACCTTTTTAAAACCAAAAAATTCAAATTTAAAATGGCAAAGAAAGTAGGTTCGACAGGACGTTTCGGTGTAAGGTATGGAAGAAAAATAAGACAAAGAGTTTTAGAGATAGAACAAAAACAAAAGCAAAAACACAAATGCCCTTATTGTCACGCCATAAAAGTAAAACGTCTCTCAACAGGAATTTACAAATGTAATAAATGCAATTCAAAATTTACAGGCAAAGCCTATACCCCATAAAATGGTTTCATACAAATGTTTCAATTGTAGCAGAATGATTAAAAAAGATTATCTAAAGAAAAAAATTAGATGTCCTTACTGTGGATCTAAAATATTATTTAAAACAAGAAATCAACCAACCCACGTAAAAGCAAGATGAAAAGTAATTTACAAGAAGAAATAATGCAATTGCAAATCCTAGAACAAAATCTACAAAACATCCTAATACAAAAACAAAATTTTCAAATACAACTAAATGAAACTGAAAATGCATTAAAAGAATTAGAAAAAACAAAAGACCAGGTGTATAAGATTATTGGAACAGTAATGATAGCATCAGACAAAACAGAATTAAAAAAAGAATTAAAAGAAAAACAAGAAATAATCAACATTAGAATCAAAAATATAGAAAAACAAGAAAAACTAATCAAAGACAAATCATCTGAACTGCAAGAAAAAGTAATGAAAGGCATAAAAAATGACAGAAAAAATTAAAAAAGCAATAGAAATCCTTGAACAGGTTAGTAAAGATTCAACAGTGCCAAGAAACATAAGAGAAAAGGCTCAAAATGCTAGTTTTGCACTAAAAGAAAAGGGTATAGAAATTCCAATTCGAATAAACAGATCTATGCAAGAACTAGATGACCTATCAGAAAGCCAAAATATTCCGGTTTACACCAGAACCCAAATACTAAACGTAGTCAGTATATTAGAGGATATTTAATTACAGAAATCTTTATATACTTCTTCATTCTAACATTAGTAAGAGGTTTTAAAAATGAAAGGCTTTTTTTCAGGATTAAAAGAAAAATTCACAGGCAAATACCCAGAAGACCTTGAAAATGAAGATTATATAGAGATAGATACCAGTAAATCTTCAGAAAGAGCAAAAATCATAGTAAGACCTTTTATTATTGAAGACTTTGGTGATATTAAAGCCACCATAGATGCTTTAAGAGAAGGTTATACAATTGCTTTAGTTAACATCAAACCTCTAAAAGATAAGGATATAGTAGAATTAAAAAGAGCAGTCAACAAGATCAAAAAAACCTGCGATGCTGTAGAAGGTGATATCGCTGGATTTGGAGAAGATTGGATTGTTGTAACTCCTTCTTTTGCACATGTCCACAGAACAACAAAAACAGCAGAATTATCAGAATAATCACAAAGAATGATAAACAGACCTCAAATAATTTCTTCCTCTATGAATACGACTCTTTACAGTCCCAATAGGTATTTCAAAATACCCAGCTAGTTCTAGATAAGACACACCATTAAAAAACTTATTAAAAAACAACCCAACATTACCTGTTTCATCTCCACTATGATCAGCTAACAAAAGTTTTCTAATGATATCATCATAAACAACTTTATCCTCAATACTACATCTGGTATCTATAATTTCAACTCCATTTTCAAATAATAAATCTAAAGATTCTGTTCTAGAATCACTCGCCAATCCTTTTCTCCTTTTTAAAGCAATAAAACAATTTATCATTATTTTAATGATCCATGCACTAAGACCCTTTTCAAAATAACTGTCTTTACAGTTAAAAGTACCTCTACCTTTAAATGCCCTAATCATTGTTTCCTGTACTAAATCATCTCCATCAAAATAAGAAACTGATCCACCAGTAAAGAAAGAATTAGCAAATTTAGTTAAATAAGGTCTCATCCTTTCTAATCCTTCAACAAACTTTTCATCATTCATAACAATACAAAAACATAAAATAATATAAATCTTTTCCAATAACTTTTTATATCTTTCTTTATTACCAAACTTATGGAAGAACTCAAAGATCAAGTATGTCCTTTCTGTAATAAAAAAACTCTAACACTAACAGAAACAGAGATAGAAATTCCACCTTTTGGAAATGTATTTATCTTCTCTTTACAATGTTCATCATGCAATGCAAAACAATCAGATATTGAATTAGAAAAACATCAACCAACTAAACAAACAATAGAAATACAAACAGAAAAAGATCTACAAATTAAAATAGCAAAATCATCAACAGCTACTTTAAAAATTCCGAACTTTCACTTATCTTTACTT
>CAYQQE010000045.1:0-4830 GCA_964419915.1 Candidatus Woesearchaeota archaeon | reverse complement strand
GTTTTACCTTCATTCTCTAATTTCTCTATTTCTTTTTCCTTCTCTATTTTAATTTTCTTCTCTTTCATTAAACCTCTATTACCTAAATAAATTAATTTTCCACCATACCAGCCTTCAACACCTTTCCCAGTTATACTTTTAAACCTCTCAACCCTACCAACTTTGCCTTTATATGCATTAACAATTGCCTCTCCTAAAGGATGCTCAGATCTTTTCTCAACAATAGCACCATATTTCAAAATATCTTTCTTACTACCTTCAAAAGCAACAATATCTGTAACATCTGGTTCACCTTTTGTCAAAGTTCCAGTTTTATCAAAAATAACAATATCTAATTCATGAACTTTTTGCAAAGCCTCAGCATTCTTAAACAATATTCCTTTTTTTGCTCCAATACCAGTACCAACCATTATTGCTGTCGGAGTTGCTAAACCTAAAGCACATGGACATGCAATTATTATTACAGCAACAAAAACAGTCAACGCAAAACCAATCCCACTTACAAAATACCAAATTAAAAAACTTAGAATCCCAATAGCAATAACCACAGGAACAAAATAAGCAGATATAACATCAGCTAATTTTTGTATTGGTGCTTTACTTCCTTGAGCTTCCTCAACCAATTTAACTATTTGATTTAAAACAGTATCCTTTCCTATTTTAGTAGCCTTAAAATTAAAACTACCTGTTTTATTTATTGTAGCCCCAATCACATTACTTCCTTTTAATTTTTCAACAGGCATACTCTCTCCACTAATCATACTCTCATCAACAACAGAATGCCCCTCAATAACAACACCATCAACAGGTATTTTCTCACCAGGTTTAACAACAACAACATCACCAACTTTAACATCTTCTATACTAATTTTAATCTCCTTTCCATTTCTAATAACAACTGCTGTTTTAACCTGTAATCCTAATAATTTTTTAATAGCTTCAGAAGTTTTTCCCTTAGCAACAGCCTCTAAATATCTTCCTAATAATATAAATGCAATTAAAATCCCAGCAATTTCATAATACAACATCTCATTATTAAAATTATTATTTCCTTTCCAAATCATCACAGAAACAAACAAACTGTACAGATAAGCAGCACCAGTACCTATTGCAACTAAAGTATCCATTGTAGCTGATTTACTTTTCACAACAGCCTCAAAACCTCTAACAAAAAATTGATAACCAACAATCATTATTGGTGTTGTTAATATTAATTGTATTAAAGCAAAATTTTCTTCAATTACATTAGGAATAATCAAACCAATACTTGGTGCCATAGCAAAATACAATAAAGGTAAACTAAGAATCATAGAAACAATAAACTTATATTTTGTAATCTTAATTTCCTTTTCTCTTGCTTCTTTCTCCAAATCAAAACCCTCTTCAACAGGTTCATAACCAAGACTCTTTATTACATCTTTGATTTTTCCACTACTGATAACACCAGGATCATATTCTATTGTTGCTTTTTCTGTAACTGCTAATTTTTTATCTTTTATTCCTTTTAAATTATCTAATGCCTTTTTGATAGTATTGACACAATGATCATTATCCATACCAATTATTCTAAGTCTTAAGATACCATCTTCTTCTTTTATAATACCATAACCAACACCCTCTATTAATTTCTCTATTTCTTCCTCAGAGATTCTTTTATCATATTCTACAATAGCACTTTCAGTACCAAAATTAACACTTGCTTTACTAACACCTTTAGCATTCTTCAAGGTCTTTTCAATAGTACTAGCGCAAGAAGCACAATGCATCCCTTTTATTTTTATTATTTTCTTCATGTAGCTTAACTAACATTATAAATATAATAAGCTTACGGTTAACAAATTATTAAAATATTCTCTTACTCAACTCCTTGTCTCACTTCTTAGATTTATTTTTCATGTCCTTCAACAATTTTGTAATCCAAAGATAAACCAGAATTATAAGTCCAATTAACAAAATCACATAGAGAAAATTAATAAAACTCCAGTAACCAAAACCATACCCCCAATTCTCCATCATATTTGCTTGTGGATTTTGTCCGCCCATCATCCCTTGCATCATACCACTTTGTACATTTTGACTACCCATCATACTCATCATGGGCATCATTCCCATCATACCACCACCCATCATTCCTCCTTGCATCATGTTCATCATATTACTCATTCCATCTCCATTATCACAATACATCATTTCAGCCATGTTTATATGCATTAATCTAACTGTTTCGGAATTTTCTCCCCCCATTATATTATGCATTTGTTCATGAGCTTCTCCTGGATGCATCAATTCCATTAGATAATCCCCTACTTCCTCAATTTGCTCATCTGTTAAATTACCACAACTAACTTTTCCCTCAACAAATTTTTTTGCTTCAGTAAAATCTCCATGAGCAGAAGCTAAACCTGTAATAAACACCAACAGTACCCCCATAATTAACATCAGTTTTATTTTTTTCATATTACATCACCAAATCCTATAATTAATAAATTATTATAACTACTTTGCCATTTAAACCGTTTTAAACCTTTTTTTGTAAATATACTTTATAGGTTTTTCCTATTCTTTCTCTCTGAACCAAATTTTTCTTATCCAAATTTGTTAATATTGTTGAAATTTTTGCCTTACTCCAATTTAATCTAAACCTTAATGAATCCTGAGTTATTTCACCTGCTTTTTTAATCTCATCTAAAATCAATTTTTCATCTTCAGACAAAGCTTTTCTTAGGATATCATATTCTTTTTCTTTATCATGTCTAAATAAATAAAAAGAAACGATAAGAGCTACACTAATAGCAACAATCAATGAAACCAAATTCATAATAGCAGAATTATTATTAGAAAAGTTCATCATATCAGAACCCATCATCTGCCTCATCATACCTATCATAGGAGTTGCTTCTGTAATAAAAAAAGGTTTTAATATAGAAAATATAACAAAATAAAAGATAACTCCAATTAATAAAATCAACAATATTTTTGTTACATTATCTAGTCTTGTTAAATTAATTTTTTCCATATTCACTTTTCTCCAACTATTAAAACAAAATCTTTACTTATTCTATCTCCACCCAAATATTTAAATTTTGATTGTTTAAATAACTTTTTAATATCTTTTACTGTAAATCTATAACATCCTTGTTTTTTCTTTCTTCCTGTAAACCAGAAATCACCTATTAGAATTTTTCCATTAGCTTTTAATATATCTCTAATTTGCTTTAATGCAATAATCGGCTTTTGTATATGATGAAGTGTGTAAATAAGTGTGATAACATCAAAATTTTCATGTGGAAAGTGTTCAATAATATTATGCACATCCCCCTTCATACATTCAACCAAAGAACAAGTATTAAATTCCTTACATTTTTCATGTGCTTTAACAAATCCTTCATCTGATATATCAAAACCTATAACTTCTCTATTGAGTTTTTTTGCTAACCAATTAACTAAATAACCATCACCACAACCTATATCCAAGACTCTATCTACATTACCTATTTTCTCATAAACTGAATTACTAATAATATAATCCATCATCTTACCACATTATCCACTTCTTTTATTATCTCATCTTTAGATATCGAACCAGTTTTTCTCCAGATTTCTTTATTACCTTTAAAAAGAATTAAAGTAGGCACTAATAGAATATCATATTGTTTTATTAAATCACTATTTTCTTCAATATCAACCTTAACAAATTTCACTTTATTCTTATATTTTGGAATAATCTCAGTTTCTATTATCTTATCTAGAACAATGCAACTTGAACACCATTTTCCTGTAAAATCTAAAACTTTTATTTCCATTTTAAGGCTTCCTCAATTATCTTAGTACCAAAATATTTGTTGTTTTCAAATTTACTAGCAACATAAATAACAATCGGTCTTTCTACCTTTTCAAGAGTTTTTCTAAACAAATTCTTAATTATATTATCTTCCTTTATAATATTCCATAATTTAACTAACTCTTTTTCCTCTTTGTTCTTAATAACAATAGCAATCCTGGGAAGCATAAATTCTAAAATTTCTTTTATCTTTTCTTTTAGATACCCCTTATCATACCTACTTTCTACATAATCATCTATAAATTCATCAAGTAAATTTTGCATAGTCATTTAGCATTATCAATAATTTCTTTTATATCTTTTTCAACTTCTTTAGCTTCCTCTTTACTAACTTCCGAAAAGAATTGAGAGATTATTGTTGGTTTCATTCCTATTATCTTTACTTTTCCATCTTCTTCCAAAACATTTATCTTACAAGGCATGCAAAGAGAAATCAGTCTATTCTTATTTAATAACTGATTGGCATATTTTCCAGAGCAGATTTCAATGATCTTTAATGGTTTTTGTTTAAATCCCTTTACTGCTAATATCTCTTTATAATCATACACTTGAAATACCACCCAACCTTTATTTTCTACAGCTTTTCTTACAGAAATAACTGCTTCATCAAAGTTCTTTTCTGTTTCAACGATGTATGCAAAATCTTGTATTTTCATGACTACACCTCATCTGTTTTGAGTTAAAGATACTATTAACCAAACTATAAGAACCAATACTAATATCATAAAAACAGGTCCAAAGAACATCATTCCACCCATATGACCAAAGCCAAAACTAGATAATAGTAATAAAATTAAGAGAAAAATAATAATGATATTACTGTTGTTAACCTCTGTTTTATATCTTTTTATTCTTTTCATCTTCTTACCTCACAACCTCTCAACAATCTTTCCATTTTTCTTTAATTTTTCAGCTAAAACCTCTCTTATTATATCAAATGCCTTAACAATTTTTGGATTTATAAGTTTATAATAAATATTTTTTCCTTT